>CAYXQY010000129.1:0-10343 GCA_964466525.1 uncultured Planctomycetia bacterium | reverse complement strand
GGGCGTGTACCGCCCGGCTATGTATTCCGCCACAAGCTGACCGGTAAACCCGGTCGCCCCCCAGAGCACAACGTCAAACTCTTGATCGTTTCGATCGATCATTACGGATCATATGAGCTGATGGTCTCGCAAAAAGTAGTTCGCCCTCGCAACTTGTGGGGTCTAATCTTACATATTTAGTATATGTTGGGGGTCAAAAATTCAGAAATTCCTTTTTACGAAACCACCATGAGCTGGTTTCTCCGATTGACCGGATATAACGGGCCCAGGTACCGATTCAAGTCCCCCTCCAGCAATCTGCGGTTCGCAAAGGCTCCTTATCAACCCCGCCCGTCAGAATCCGTCGGACAACCGGATTCCGGACGTGTCACCGGCATCAGGAGGCGCAGGATACAACAATTTACCCGACCTGACGTTCACCCTGTTCGATGACTTCGTATAAGGACCCCCTTCCGACCGGCAACGTAAAAAAATCCGGCACCGGCTTGAACCGGTGCCGGTCGGATTCTTCTTAAACCTGAGCGGTCATCCACCACGTATCGTCCGGCATATGACGACCTGCCACACGATTGTGGCGGTTAGGTGGATTTCACAGTTTATTCTTCTTCCGGCTGTTCGGAACCCCCTTCCTCCGGATGTTCGGATCCACCCTCTTCCGGATGTTCGGATCCACCCTCTTCCGGATGCTCGGAACCGCCTTCTTCCGGATGTTCGGAATCCTCGTGTTCATGCGATTCCTCTTCCTGAGGGTGCTCCTCTCCCTGCGGGTGTTCGTGGTCGGAACCGCATCCAGCAGCGAGCATCGATACGCTGAACAGAACGGCGAATAAATAAACGTATTTTCTCATTGGACACCTCAACGAATCAGATGATAGAAACTCGGCCTTCGGAACGGAAAACTGAACCGGCATAGAAAGCTGACAGAACGTCCGGGCAATCACAGCACCGCTGAAACCGGGCGAACCGAAGAAAGCAGGTTCCCCGGAACCAGACGAACAGTTCACCAGGACCGCCAGCATTCATCACATCTTATCCGTCAAACTCCGTAAAGTCAATACAATCCTAATCGAACCATCAGGATTCCAGGTACCAATCATAAATTATTTGTGGTTGCAGCCTGACTGATCTCGATTTTCGACCTTCACCAGAACATCCATTCAGGCGGTAGCCGGGACCATCACCTCACATATATTATCGCCAGTTCACAACTTCCTTTTTTTCCGGATCAATGAACACATGGTGCGTTCCTTTGTATTTCCCCTCCGTCACCTGTACCCGAACGGACCAGTAGGTTTGACCTCCCGCAAATGGACCGCTCAGGGACGAGCCCGAAACCGTTTCCGCACGGAAATCCGTCATGTATCGATACGGGATGTTCGGACCGTCGACCCCGGGCGCCCTCCGGACCACGTCCTGACCGTTCAGAAAATTTCGTGCCATCAGTTTTGCGTCCGTTTCCTGTACCGGACTGGTTGACGCGCAGGCCGTGAAAAGCACAATTAAACATCCTATAAACAATCCCCGTCCGGTCAAAAACGTTACAACAGAAGAAATACGGGAGAAATACATTGTTCCTCCTGAATCAGGTAAGCTCTGTACAAAGACGGAACGGTTCATTGTAACGCATCCCAGGATTGAAGACGCTGTGCGGCGTACTGCGCTTTCTCTCCCTGCCTGGTTTCCTGCAGGTAGGACCGGTAATGTTCGATCGCCCGGTCCCGGTTTCCGATACGCTCGTAGTTCCGACCGAGGTAAAAATCAATCACGGGAACAACGTTCACGATCTCCTTTGCCGCGTGAAAGTGCTTGTTTGACATCCCGAAATCATTGCCTTCCATATAAATTCTTCCGGCCATCATGCGCACGTGGAACAGGTTCGGTCGTGCATCCAGTGCCCGTTGAATATGCTGGTACGCCGAGGAACGATTCCCCTGATTCGACTCGGCCAGACCCAGCCACGCGTCGAAGAGGGGTTCCCCGTCGTACCGGCTTTTTGCTTCCTCAAACGCCGACCTGGCCCGGTCAAACCGGCCGTCCCGAAACGCCGTGACCCCTTCGTCCATCTTTTCGTAGGCCTCCTTCCGGGACTGTAACCCCTGCACCACCCGCTCCTCGAATTGATTGATCCGTTCGTTCTCCGGAATCTCCACCTCGTTTCGTATGGTTGGGACGCGTTGTTTTGCGGCACGGACCCGATCCCCGGGAGCGGGATGGGTGGAAAACCAGATTTCAACCGCCGACGGCTCACGCTGCTGCAGGCGCTGGAACAGTTCGTGCAGCTCCACCATCCCCTCCGGATCGTATCCGGCCCGAGCCATATAGACCTGCCCGTGGTGATCCGCTTCTCGTTCGTGCTCACGACTGTACGATGCGAGGTAAAGCTGTGCTCCAAGCGCCCCCGCTCCGACAAGAATTCGTCCCACGTCGGACACCCGTTCATCCGCCACCTGCGAAACGGCAACCTGACCGGCCACGAGCAAAAGCTGCGTCGGAAGCGCCCGGGTCTGCTGCTTCGCCGAGTGTCGTCCGGTTACATGTGTTACCTCATGTCCGAGCACCGCCGCAAGCTGCGCTTCGGACTCCATTTCCATGAGCAATCCGCGGGTCACCCCAACTTTTCCCCCGGGCAGTGCCCAGGCATTCGGGGACGAATCGTTGACCACCGTAAACTCGTACGCAAAGAACGGGTCATGCGAGACCCGTGCAATTTGATCCCCGATCTGTTTCACGTACGAGTTCAACTTCTCATCCCCCATACGTCCCTGACTGAGCTGTATCAGCCGGGGATAGGTATTCTCCCCCACCTGAATCTCACGCTCTCGATCATAAACCGTCCGGTCGAACTCCCCGGTCACCGGGTTATACGTCTGCTGACAGGCCCAGACCAAACCGAGCCCGAAAAAAAGTAACGCAAACATCAATGTGGTACGGTTCATGACGTTCCCGGTTCAAGAAGGTGACGAACGAGCGAGCGTAGAACGGACCATGTGTTTTATCTTATCGACCACGCATTATCGTTTCCATACGGCCCGGATCCACACCCGTTCACGCACACAGATAATCCACGTTCCCTGCACCACATCAAGAACCCGCCCTATTCTCTCCTGCCGTGATTGCAACCGTGCCGTTGCGAGTTGATCAGGAGACCCCGGAGAGCAGGAATCCACCGCCCAGATGATCCAACCTCTCGATCACCCCCGTCTGAAACTTTAAATGCTCACCCCATCTTTGTACGATATTCTTTCTTCAAGAGCTCGTTTTTATATGACCGTACCATTCGAAATTAAACGAATCGATCCTTTCATATTCCTATAAAATCTGCTGAGTCTCTATACAACAGAAGCTTCTCGCCTGATCGCCAGGAAAAAACAATTCAAAATAAGGAGCATAATCTTGAGCGCTGAACCAACCGCCGGCGCCTATAAAGATGCTTTCGACAGAGACGAATTTCATCTTCTGTTTCAACCACAGGTATCCCTGTCGACCGGGCAGATCATCGGTTCGGAAGCACTGCTGCGTTGGGACTCCAGTGAATTCGCATCTGTTTCCCCCACTCAAATCATTTCCCTCGCAAAAGAACGGAACCACATGATCGAACTGGGGAAATGGGTGCTTAACGAAGCATTGAGACACAACCAGAACTTTCACTCGTCCGGTGCCCCCTCCTCCCTGTCCGTTGCGGTGAACGTCTCACCCGTTCAGTTCCTCGGCCGGGAAGAACAGTTTCGCGAGGACGTGGAAGACCTCCTGCAGGACACCGGTCACGCGGCGAATCAGCTCGAGCTGGAGATCACCGAGGAGGCCCTCATCCAGAACCTTGAAGACACCCGGAATACCTTTCTCGCCCTGGCCGATTCCGGAATATCACTGGCCATGGACGACTTCGGCACCGGTTATTCTTCCCTGAGTTACCTGACCAAAATCCCGTTTAACACGCTGAAAATCGATCGGGAATTTATCCTGACCATCAACTCCGATCAACGGAGCACGAAGCTCGTGGACGGCATCATCGCCATGGGACGGTCGATGGAAAAAACCGTTCTCGCCGAAGGCGTCGATTCCATGCAGCAACTCGAGCACCTCCGCTCCGAAGGCTGTCATCTCTACCAGGGATACCTCTATAGTAAACCCCTCCTTCCGGAACAATTTCTAAACCTCGTCAGCGATCCGGCGTGAGTGAAACACAAGCAAAATACGTGGGGAATCCATTCGGCATCATGATGGGGGTGTTGTGCATACCTGCATTGCGCCCCGATAGGTTTTCGGCCGACAGCCGGCTGGATTCCTTTCAAGGAAAGCTGGAACGCCCACACCCCCGAACAGCTGCTCCGGCCCTCCATCCAGAACATGAACATGATGAACGAACCGGTCGGTTTCAGGTTGCTGAAGCAGATTTTACGTCCGGGGTTGCCTACCCCATCGTCCCCGAACATGAAACGATATCCGGTAAGGGACTGAACCCCACAGGCCGGTACGAGTACTGTCCCTATCAAAACCATGAATTGACGGATATAAACTCGAACCCGCTCCCCGGTTACCGTCCCCCGCTCAAGCAGCTGACGTCGGGTTCTTCGGTGGGGGACATCGTGAACCTGCGTTAGTTCTGGCCCTCAACATGACCATAAATGTGTTAACTGTGCTTCTCGCGTTACTTCTGCTCGCCGGCCTACTGATCGGTTTTCTCGTTTTCAGACAGTATAAACTGCGTCAGCGTCTGAAAAAACGCTCCGAGGAACTGTCGTCGGCCCGGGAGGAAGCCAAGAAGGCCGACCGGGCGAAAAACGAGTTCCTGGCCCGAATGAGTCACGATATTCGCACCCCGCTCAACGCTATTATGGGCATGGCGGATCTTCTTCAAAAAACCTCCCTGAACCGTGAACAGGAAGAATACGTTCAAAACTGCCGGCGGGCGTCCGAAACCCTTCTGCACCTGATCAACGACATCCTGGATCTATCCCGGGTGGAATTCGGTGAGTTACAGCTCGAGCAGGACCGAATCGACCTGGAGCCGATGATCATGGACATCGTTTCCTATTTCGCCCGGAAGGCACAGGATAAAGGGCTCGAACTACCGGTCTACATCGATCCGGACTGCCCCCCCGTCATCGGGGATCAAAATCGTCTTCAACAGATTCTGATCAACCTCATCAGTAACGCCCTCAAGTTTACCCCGTCCGGCGAAGTGGTCGTCCGGGCGATGCCAAACAAATCATCTCGTGAGCCGGATATCACCCGCTTCGAAGTGGAGGATACGGGCATCGGTATTCCCGAGGAAAAACAGCAACAGATTTTTGACCGTTTTACACAGGCCAATTCCGATCTCTCCGACAAATATGAGGGCACCGGGCTTGGTCTGTCCATCTGCAAACATCTTGTCGAACGCATGGGGGGTGAAATTGGGGTCGAAAGCGAGGAGGGGAAGGGAAGCCTGTTCTGGTTCGAACTCCCCCTGGACGTCGTGGACGAAGCGTCCGAACGGACCATGGAGGAACGGGAAGAAGACGACCCCCGTTCGCATCAAAAGCCGTTAACGGATACCCGGGTGCTGGTCGTGGACGACGTTGAGACCAACCGAACAATTTTTACGAAGATCCTGAACGATCTCGGCGCCTCGGTCACGGAAGCAAAAGACGGGTATGAGGCACTGGAGCACGTCCACCGGGGCGGCGAACAGGGTGAATCGTTCGACCTGTTATTGATCGACCGTCACATGCCGGAAATGGATGGATTCGAACTGGGTCAGGAACTGCAGGAAACGTTTTCGCTCGACCGTGTCGCAATCATGCTTACCTCCAGCAATATGAGCACGGATCGTGAGAAAGCAAAACAACTCGGCTTCGGGGATTACATCATAAAACCGGTCTCGCAGTCCGTATTACTTGCATCCATTCGCCGGTTGAGGGGAGAGAACGACCACGACGCCGGGGATGGGAAAGCAGACATGGAAGTCCCCGACTGGCAATCTCTGGACCGTCCTCCCCGCATATTGATCGCCGAGGACAACCGGCACAACCAGAAATTAATGGAAGCCATTCTCAAGCAGTATCCGGTGCGGATGGATTTCGCTGAAAACGGTTCGAAAGCGTTAAAAATGGCAAAATCCGGTCTTTTCGACCTGATTTTAATGGACGTCCACATGCCGGAAATGAGCGGCCTCGAAGCCACGTCGAAGTTCCGGGAATGGGAACAGGACAATGACGTACGGCATACACCGGTTATCGCACTCACCGCACAGTCGCTGGATCGGGACCGGAAAGAGAGCCTGGACGCCGGCTGTGACGAACACGTGACCAAACCGGTTCGTGAGAACGTGCTGGTCCATACTATACGAAAATACATGGCGGATGCCGCGGACCGCCCGTCCCCGTCCCCTGATCATGCGCCGTCAGAGGAAGGAGTTCAGGAGAAAAAACCCCGTGAACCCGTCCCCTCCAGCGAACATCAGGAAGAGACCCCCTCCGCCATCTCCGTAGAAGTCGACCGGCGGTTCGAAGAATTCGTTCCGGAATTCCTTGAGGACGTGCAGAAGAAATGTGCGCTGATGAATGAGCTGGTCGACCGTAACAAACCGGAGGAAATCTCAGATATCGTACACGACCTGAAAGGGGCCGCCGGTACATTCGGGTTTTCACGCATGCAGAAATTTGCCGAAGACATTGAAGCGGCCCTGAGAAAAGATCGAACCGATCGGATTGCGGATCTGCTGGCCGACCTCGAACACCGTCTTCAACACCTGACCGTTAGGTACGTGTAGTGCAACCTTTCCCTCTCGTCTACGATCGAATCCTCGATCCACGGGCACTACCCTGAGGTTTCACGAATGAACTCGGTTCAAACCCTGTAACTTTATCACTATGTGCTCAGGAAGTACCGAGCGATCAAATATACGGGTAAACAGAAACAGCCGTCAACACTGGTTTACCACTTCTCAGTATTATCATATACGGAATCCGGCAGGTACGAATCACGATAATCCACCCGCAGGAACTCCAGAAGAAGAGCGTAGGTACGAACGAAGCGCATCATCATCTGATAGAACGGAAACAGACATGTATACTGAAGCAAAGACCATTCCTTTTCCGCACGTTCGCTTGTCATGATCGAGAACAGCAACGTAATCAACGTCTGAATGGAATAAAACACGTACGTTGTCACCAACACAAAGGAAAGTATGAGGGGAAAATAGATCAGCATAATCACGAGATAAACAGGAAACGCCAGTGTCATGGCCACCTGCAAAAGATACTCCATCACCAGCTCGAATGCCGTACCGAGTTTAAACCTCCAGCCCCTCAGAATATCGCCGTGCTTGTGGAAGTACGTTCGGAGGAACCCCCGGTCCCACCGGATACGCTGTCCAACCAACTCCGAGACAGACGCAGGAACGTTGGTCAGTGCGATGGCATACGGGGCAAACTGAATTTTCCAACCCTGCTTATGAGCTTTCGCCGAGATATCAGCGTCCTCCGCAAGTTCCGCATCCCACGCTCCGGTTTCCTCCAGAACCGATCGACGGAAAACGGAGTATGCCCCGGACGCATGAAGAGTTACCCCCAGAAGATTGGTCCAACGTTTCCAGAACCCGATGCTCATGACGTACTCGCAGGCCTGTAGATCAACCAGGGTATTTTCCCCCCGGTTTCGAGGTTTCAGGTTCCCGGTCACCACCCCCACATCCGGATCGTAGAACGGGCCAACGGCATGAACCAGCATATTCCGGTCAAAGGACGTGTCGGCATCCACAGCGATAACGATTTCCCCGGTGGACATATGAAACCCATAATTCATCGCAAACGGCTTTCCGCCACGGCCCGCATCCGCTCGATTACGATAGACGTGTACCCGGTCATCTTTCTCCTCGTATCGACGGGCAATCTGGTAGGTACTGTCGGAACTGTGATCATCCACAAAAATGACCTCCATATTTCTGTACTCGATATCCAGGAGGGAAGACAGGGTGGAACCAATCACCTTCTCTTCGTTGAGCCCGACTATAACAACACTTATCGAGGGTTCCGTATTCAGGAACCGTTTTTTTTTCTCCAGATCATCCCTCGCGAATCCGAATATTTTCGCCAGTGGATAAAACAGGAGTGGTGTGAAGTAGCGGGGAATCTCAAGAAAGATCACGAACGGAAAGAAAAATAGAATCCACGTCCAGAACGAGCGGTAACGGTACTGCTCACGGATGTAACTTAAGTACTCCACGATTTCGAGAAACAACCCGTCCAGAAAATTCATCATTTCGACGAAACAACCAATCTGCAGGATTCGTTTAGTACGAGCTTATCCAGTACGGACGACGGTAATCTGATATCCACGGGGAGAAGGAGGTCCTGATCCACGAGACGTCGTAAATCCCGACGATCCGGTAGTTTCACAAGCTTATTGTGTACCCGATCAATTTGTCCGGTTACACTCATTTTCCGACCGGATACGTACACTTGCACCTTTTTTCCGGGTGAAAAATCTGACGCGTGCTCCGGATGGACGTATGCACGAACGAACATCGACCGGCGGTTGAATATCCGGAGGAGCTCATCCCCCTCGCGCACGTCGTCGTATTTATAAATATGATTCCGTAACACCTCTCCCTCCAGAGGTGCTTTCAGTGTTACCGGTTCGGTTTGCCCTCTTATGAGACGCTTTTGTTCTTTTAGGCTCCGTTCTAACTGTTCAATCCGTTTTCGAGCGTTGCGGAGCGTCGTACGAATTTCACGCCGTCGGGACTCCTTCATCCGGTCCAGCACTCCCCTTGACGGAGAGGTATCGATTTGTTGACGCGACGCCCGGTCAGATTTCCGTGCTCCAGTTTCCTCTTCCTGTTGCCCGGATACTTCCCCGACCCCGAGAAGCCCATGGATAAAATGAATCCGATCTTTGATCCCTTGAAGTTGAGAACGGACCCGTTCTACTTCATGTTTTGCGTTCCTGTAGCGTTCATTGACGTTATTCCGTTCCACCGCCGTGGCCGCATCCTGACGGAACAAACGATCTGCTTCTTTCCGTTCCTTTTTTCGCCGTTCGAGTCTTTGCTTGTGATGCACGAGATTTTGCTTCAATTGCCGCCGTTCCCCTTCAAGCCGCTCCAGCTGCTCCCACAGGTTCATTTTTTTTACCTGGAGGGCCTCCGGAAGCAAATCGACGTTCTGTTTGAGTTTTTCTGCAGCACGCTGCTTCTCCCCACGAGCCTGAACAAGCCGTATCCTGAGATCATTCCGGGTGCTGACCGGCCCCGAACCCGGATTGGGGGCCGGCTTAATTTCCGCAACAATGCGCCCTTTTCGAACCGCTTCCTCGTCCGCCGACAGTAGGTCGGTCACCGTCCCGGACACCGGCGTCGTTACCGATACCTCCTCCGCCCGTACCACAGCAGGAAACACGTGGCGAGAAGAAAACATGTATAGGTAAACGAAGCCTAACATTATCGAAAGTACGATCAGCACCAGCAAAATGGGTCCAAGTCGCCAGCCCGTTTGCTGCTGACGGCTTCGTTCATCCCGATATGGATCCCCCTGCTGTTTTTCACTGCGCCGGATACGCTGGAAATTAATGCCCATTCTCTCTGGTCTCCATCAATGCTTTCATTCCACGATAATCATGCAATGCGATCCTCCGCACCGTCGGGTATGTCGTAAATTGATCGTTTACGACAGAAATCGCCTTAAATAATTGATCAGGAGTATGGGACGCGAATGAGGTCGAACCACCTGGACCGTCCTGGGTTTCTATAACGACCTCGACGGGTTTCTTTCGGGAGGCAGCTTCCCGTACGAGCGGTCGTGCCCGGTCGGAAATCCGGGCACCGTTCGTGAAATACGACATCACGGATACTGAATCCACCTGGCGAAAGAGTGTCTCCAGGAACTCGGTCCCACGGTACCGTTCCCAGCTATGTGGTACCGTCACTGAAAGAGAAAGTGCCCCCGGTTTCCCGTGCTGCAGTTGATCCCCTACATGCTTCAGCATTTGCACGTACTGATCCTGCAACGTTTGTCTCGGTTCTTTGCTTTCCCAGCCTGAACGTGCATGCGGCTCCACATCCAGTTGAACTCCGACAAATCGCTCCTGCCGACCCTGTTGACGGTTGAACCTGTGAATGCCCTGTACGAGATCAACGATTTTTCCGCGGTAGGAGGGATTGAGCCAGTTCGAGTTGCCCAGCAATGCATATGCATCAATCTCCTTCGATCGCATCTGTTTGATCAGATATGCAATGTCCGAACTGTGCCGTTTCAGGTACTGTTTGTCCCCTGTTTTCGACAGGAACACATATACACGGCGAATTTCCTGCTTTTCACACAGCGAGAGGAACTGTTCACGTTCTGCGGGGTTTCGAATCA
>CAYXQY010000128.1:0-10538 GCA_964466525.1 uncultured Planctomycetia bacterium | reverse complement strand
GAGGCCGAGGAGAAACGGGAACAGGCGGAGGAACTGGAGCAGGAGCTGGAGGACGCTCAGGAACAGTTAAATCAGGCGGAGGAGCAAACCGACCCCTCCGAGCTCATGGACGAGCAGCTCCGTCAGCGCATGCAGCAGGAGGCTTCGCAGGTGCGACAGTCCCTGGAGGACCTGAACCTCGAAGAATACCGCAATCGCAACCTGGCGGAGACGGCGGATTTAAGCACGGATGATCCTTCCGAGCAACCGTCAAATATTTCAGCCCAGCAACTGCGGGACAAGATTGTTGACAGGCTCCAGCAGGAGATACAGCAGGAAGACGGAGCGGCGCATCCGGCCCGAGCTGGAACCGTTGAAAAGCTGCAGGGGGTGGATCCGATCAAAGGGGTTGGTGGATCGCATATTCGATCCGTATCGATTGGTGGAACAAAGGCGGTGCCGGAATCGGACGAGGAGACGAAATCGTACTACGAACAGCTGTCCGAAGACGTCAAGGACTGGAATAAGGAGAACACGCTTCGGTTTCAAATCATGGCAGGGGGAGAGGAAGATCAATGGGGCTTTGGCCTGATTAACATTTTTCTGAACCGGGAGACCGGGGTGTACCTGATGCGTTCCAACCTTGACATCCTGGAGGGGGCCTCGGAAAAGATCGAAGGCACGAACCTGGAGTCCTTCGTCGACGAAGAGCAGTTGGAGTCCTTTGAAGGAGACAGCACCTCTCTGACTATGAGTGGTGAGCTGCAGTAAGAAAGGGGCTGGATGGCGGTGGACCGGGGTGATCATTTCGATCTACGTGGTAACTCCTGTCACGAGATTTTCTTGAGCCCGGTTCGATTATCCGGAGATACGATCGAATACCGGCCGCTGAACGTGTTTGTTTGCACGTTGATAGGAGTACTTATTTCGTAGGATCCGTCCGGGAACATGGGTTCGACGCATCAGGGTGTCTCCCGAATCGGCGTGATTTTGTTGATCCTTATAGTAGATAAGACTTATACTGTACAACCGTCAAGAAGAATATATTCAGGCTACGATCGATTTTTAACCTCACTTCCAGACCTGTCTACATGATTTTTCGGAATGTTCCCTGGTTGGTTCCGGTATTTATATCCGTGATGCTCTTCCAGTTGGGGGGTGGCGTTGCCGGAGCGGAACCCGTAACAATGACGATAAAAGCGGAACCCGGATTGCGATACGATACCCTTCGCTTTCAGGTCTCCCCGGGACAGACGGTGAACGTGTCGCTCGTGAACGTGGATGAGATGGCCCATAACCTTGTTTTTACGGAATCAGGAGAACGGTTGTCCGTGGTAAAGGCCGCCGAAAAGATGGCAGGCCGGGCCGGAGCAAAAGGCTATATTCCGGACGTCCCTCAGGTTCTTGCCGCTATACCGGTTATTGATGGAGGCGAGGAGGAATCAGTGACGTTTCAGGCGCCGGAAACGAGTGGTGTGTATCCGTATGTGTGTACATTTCCCGGACATGGATACACGATGTACGGCGCGATGTACGTGGGAGTTCAGGAGTTACCGGCTCTGGCAGAAGACCCAAATGTGCCCGGCGAGCACGTCAAGGATGATGCGCAAACGAAGAAAAAGGGAGAAGGGTTGAATCTACCACATGCGTACACCGCGCGACGACCGTTTATGTATCGAATCAAAATGCCGGACGCAACGCAGGCGTCCATCGCCGTCGCATTGGAAAACGGGCAGAATTATTGCTGGGATGCCGGCCGGCATCGTCTGCGCTACGCGTGGAAAGGAGGGTTTGTGGATCCAATGCCGAATTTTTCCGGGAAAGGACACGAACCGGCGGAGATTAAAGGGAAAATTTATTACCGGTCCAGAACGTTTCCGTTACGAATTGGCAATCCGGATCAGGTCCCGGACCACCTTGATTTCAATGGGTATCGAATGATTGACGGCAAGCCGGCGTTTGAGGTTTCAATGGATGGGGTTCAGGTACAGCATTACATTACCACGGCTCAACAGGGAAACGGGATCGTGCGTAAGTTTCACGTGAGGGGAGCTCAGGAACCGATCTGGTTCGTTACTGATCCGGAGGGGAACGTTGAATTTTCCTCACCGGACGGTACATTTGATGAGCGGGGGCGTATGAAACTTTCACCCAGGAAAGCCAGAAGTTTTCGTGTTCGGGTGGTTCCGTCGTCTTCAGGAGGTGAATAAATGAGTGAATCTCGATTCAGGATTTTGCATTTGGTTCTGTTTTTTGTTGGTGCAGTCCTTTGGGCGGGGTTTAACGCAGATGTGGCGTCGGATGAGATCAACCGGTTCTACAAGGTGTCATCCGTTGAAGCGCCGGGCGGGTTGTCCAATCAGGTCGGGGGGATGGATTTTACGCCGGACGGGCGGCTTGCCGCCTGTTTTCACCGTGGTGAAGTGTATATGATCCAGCCGGAGACGGAGGAGTGGTCGCTGTTTGCGTACGGGTTGCAGGAACCACTTGGTCTTGAGGCGGTGTCAAATAATGAACTTCTGGTTATGCAGCGCGGGGAGCTGACCCGCCTGCGGGATACGGATGGAGACGGACGTGCGGACCATTATCAGACCGTATCCGACGACTGGGGACTTTCGGGAAACTACTGTGAATACGGGTTTGGTCCGGCCATAGGTCCGGAGGGGAACGCGTACGTTTCATTAAATACCGCGTCGAACGGTGCCGGTATCAGTGATGAAACCCGAGGAGAGTTTAACAAACTGGGGCGACCGGGACGCATGTATTCCTGTGTTCCGTACCGGGGCTGGGTGATGAAAATTGATCCGGAAACGGGAGAAACGGAGCCATTTGCTTCCGGCTTTCGATCGCCGGACGGCATCAATTTTGATCAACAGGGGCGGTTGCTCGTCACGGACAATCAGGGGGACTGGCGGGGAACCAGTCCGATGCACTCGGTAGAGAAAGGGGGGTTTTATGGTCACGTCTCCTCTCTGATCTGGCGGGAGGGATGGGACCGGGGCAATCCCCTCAAGCTTCCGCTGCGGGAACTGCACGAGATGCGCTCGCGGCCGGTGATCGAATTTCCGCATGGTCGAATGGCGAATTCTCCCACGCAGCCACTGCCGATTACGGAACAGGCGGATATGCCGTTTCAGGGACAGTTACTCGTGGGGGAAATGAATCGTTCACGTATCATGCGCGTCATGTTGGAGAACGTGGGAGGGCAAACGCAAGGCGCGGTTGTTCCGTTCTACGACGGGGCCGGGTTGGACGGCGGAAACCATCGCATGACCTGGGGCCCGCAGGGACATCTCTGGGTGGGACACACGCACCTTGAATGGGCCGGTGGAGAGGGGGTTCAGAAGATTTCGTGGAACAATGAAACACCCATGGAAGTGCAGGACATGTCTCTGACCGAGTATGGATTTGACCTTACCTTCACCCGTCCGGTCAAACGTGCAAAGGCCGGAAAACCTGAAAATTATTCATTTCAACGTTTCTATTACCGGTACCATCGTCCGTATGGGTCGGACGAGCACGATGTAACGGAGGTTCCGGTACGGGACGTGCAGATTTCGGAGGGGGGGCGTCGCGTGTCCCTGCAACTGGGTCAGATGATCCCCGGATACGTGTACGAGCTACGAATCAACGGCGTAAAGAGCCAGAAGGGAGATTCGTTGCTGAATTCGTATCTTGTATATACGATGAATTCACTACGAAAGGGACGGACGTTCTCCCCCCAGTTCGCGGAGGCCCCGAAACCGGAATTTGATCCGGGTGCCGGGATGCTTATGAGTGAGCAAGCAGTACGCATCTCCGCTCCGGAAGGCGAGGAAATTCCCGACGGGTGTCAGCTTGTATATAACGTGAACGGTTTGCCTCTTATACATTCCTCAAAGCCCTACCGGAAACCTGTGCACATCGACGAAAACACAACGCTGAAAGCAGCGTTTGTGAAGGACGGAGAACTGGTCAGTCAGGTCCGCATCGTGAACTACGAGTTCGTTTCCGGGGAAGATCTCGTCGCAATATCAAACATGAAGGTAAATTCGGAGCGGTCGTACAAGTTGCAATACAGAAAATTGAAAAAGGGCCTTCCTCCATTTACGGATCGGAACTATTCCTACACGAAGGTCCCGGAGGTGTTGAAAGGGGCCACGCACATTGCCGTTCCGCAGGAAGACGTGGGATCGAAGAAAAATCCTCTTCTCCGCTTTGACATCAACAAAAAGGCGGATGTGTATATCGCCTGGGATACACGATGGGTGGACAAGCTACCGGATTGGATGAAGTCATTCGAGAAACTGGACCTCACCATGGACGATAGTTCGGGCACGCCCGGATACCGACTTTTTCGAAAGACGTATCCCGCCGGAACGGTGATACTTGGACCGATGGGCAGGGATACGAAAGCAGCGATGTATCATATTGCGATCAAGCAGGCCAAATGAATTTATTTGCACGCGGAGCGATAAACCAATGAAACCTCTCTATTCAAAGGCTTTGTTCTTTGTGATTTCGTTTCTGATGCTTGTTGTCCATTCTTCGTACCTTTACGGGCAGCAGTCGAACGAACAGATTCAGCTCAGGCACGAGCAGGGTCAGAACAAACTGTTTATTCAGATTGGAGGATCGGACAAGCTCGTGTATCGATACGGACCGAAGGTGGATCTCGTGCATTTTTATCCGGTACGCAGCCCATCGGGTGCGTCGATGACCGTGCAGAAAACAGAGCCCTTCCCACACCACCGCTCGTTCTGGTTTGCGGATGAGGTACGACCTGGAAGTCAGGACCCGGTAAACTTTTATGGAGCGCTGTACAGTAAAGTGGAGCAGGGCGAAAAGTCGGGCAGGTTCCGTCATCGGATTCGTCACAGGGGGTTCGACGGCATTGAACTGACCGGATCAAAACTGGTGCTGGAAGCAGATCTGGTCTGGGAGAAGAACTTCGACGAGCCGGTGCTCGACGAGCAACGAATTATTCGGGTTCATGCGCTAGGAAACGGAGAATATCTGATGGACATTACGTTTACGGTGACCGCTGCGCACGGAGAGGTGACGTTTGTAAGTGACCGGACGCATTACGCGTGGCCGTACATCCGAATGAACAAAACGTTTAACGTGAAGAATGGCGGAGGGAAAATTGTCAATTCGAACGGGGGCGTTAACAAAAGCGGAACAAATTTTAAGGAAGCGCAATGGGTCGACTACTCCGCTCGAGTGGACGGGGAAACGGAAGGATTGACCATATTCAGCCATCCGGACAATCCGCAGCCACACAAGTGGTTGACTCGAAATTACGGTTGTTTCGGGCCCCGTCGGATCGACTCCCGAAGTGGGAATAAATTTTCACTGGAAAACGGAGAGTCGCTTTCAAGGCGGGTTGGCGTTTACGTACATCGAGGCGATGTGAAATCAGCTGATGTCGAAGAGATGTTTGACCGGTACAAATCCATGGAATAATCGTTTTTATTTGAGAGGTGTCATCTTTTGCAAGGAAAAACGTCATGTCTAAATACCGGACTGATGCAATTTTTTCCCGACGTTCTTTTCTCAAACAGATGGGAATCGGGGCGTCATCATTTGCAATTCTTACCCATTCCGTGATGGGACAGGACTGGACCGGACCTGCAATCGAGAAGATCGACGTGTTCCCGATCACATATCCCATGGTTAGCCGGTTCAAATTCTTCGAGGATCCGGAGGGTAACCTTCAGGGCCGTGCCTCCGCAGTGGTAAAAGTGACGGCGGAAGACGGCACGGTGGGCTGGGGTGAAAGCATTCCGGTTCCACGGTGGAGTTACGAGACGCTGGAATCCGTGACGACAACCATCCGAAATTACCTGGCACCGGCTCTGGAGGGACACAACGTGTTCGATATCGAAGGGGCGCATCGGAAAATAAATCAAACCGTTGCCCCGTCCTTTTCAACGGGACAGCCCATCGCACGTGCCGGCGTTGATATTGCCCTTTACGACCTTGTGGGTAAACTGACCGGGCAGTCCCTGCCACAGCAATGGGGACAGAAACCTGTGGACGAAATTACGTTGAGCTGGACGCTGAATCCGAAGACGTTGGACGACGTCGAAGCGAAGATCAACAAGGGAGCGGAGCGTGGATACGAGCATTACAACGTAAAAGTCGGTCGGAGCAGGTCCTACGATCTGGAACTCTGTCGACGGGTCAAGGCGCACGCACCGGACGCGTTTCTCTGGGCGGACGCGAACGGGGGCCTGGATCGCGTGGAGGCACTGCAACTTGCTCCGGAACTGTATGACATTGGTGTGGACGTGCTTGAACAGCCGATTCCGCACAACAACCTGACCGGATACCGGGAGTTGAAACGATCCACGGACATCCCGATCCTGATGGATGAAAGCGTGGTGTCCCCGTCCACGTTGATCGAGTTTATTCGGCTGGATGTGCTGGACGGTGTCGCGATGAAAATTCCACGCTGCGGCGGTGTGCGTCCGGCCAGGCGGCAGATCGAAATTTTGGACGACGCGAATCTGATGTTTCTTGGAAGCGGATTGACGGATCCGGGGCTTTCCCTCGCCGCCACGCTACAGCTGTACGGGGCCTTTCACTATGACCGACCGGCGGCGTTGAACGGTCCTCAGTTCATCGATCAATCGATACTGACCGAACCGTTTGACCCCGAGGGAGGCACGTTGTCCGTACCTTCCGGGCCGGGGCTCGGGGTGGAGGTGGATCCGTCGAAAATCGAGCAGTTGAGCGTATCACTTGATTAAATGAAAGGGGGTAAACTGATGATGAAACGATTACTCGTAGCTGTTCTGTTTGTCAGCACGGGCCTTGCAGTTCATGCTCAGACGTTTTCGGTCACCCGTGATAAGGAAGCCGGCACGTTTACCCTGCTGGAAAACGATCAACCGGTGTATACCTTCAACTACAAACCACAGTTGAAAGAAGGGGTGAACAAAAAATATCGACGTGCGGGGTATTTTCATCCGATTTACGACCTGGATGGCAAGTCGATCACGGACGATTTTCCGGATGATCACTACCACCACCGGGGCATGTGGCTTTCCTGGCCCTGGATGAAATATAAGGGAGAAAAGGTGGAGCTCTGGCATCCGAGCCCGTTGAAGCAGCAGTTTGACCGGATTCTCGATAAGAAATTGACCTCGGACAAGGGACGTATTGTGTTGCGCAACAACTGGGTGTTAAACGGTGACGTCATTGGCGGGGAACGCTGGATGGTGACCGCTTACGCGAGTTCGGAACAGTTCCGTGTTATTGACGTTCAGATTTCCTTCGGGGCCACGGAACAACCGATCAAAGTCCGAGGAAAACAGAATGCCAACAAGGGATACGGAGGCCTGACCGTTCGAGCCCATCCGTCTTTGAAAGGGGCAAGGATCCAGACCGACAGGGGATCGAGGAGCGGTGATGCGACCAACAAAAAGTTTAAATGGGCGGATATATCAACGGAAAAGCGGGGGATAGCGGTGCTGGTTCATCCTTCCAATCCCAATTCGCCTCAGCCCTGGTTGCTCCGAAACAGCTACGCCGGGATTCTCAATCCCGAGTGGCCCGGTTTGAAGACCGCCACCCTTGAGCCCGGAGATGAGGTCACACTGAAATACCGGCTCATTATACATCAAGGTCGTCTTTCGGCCGATCGGATCAAGGAGCTGTTTCAAACCGGTGCCTGGTAGATTTTGCATTTGCTGCTCCGTTTGAGGAGACATTGCAATAGACGTTTCTTTTCCAACACTTTTGAGGTCAAATTTTTATTGAGGAGTTCATGAAGATAAAACAGAACATGTCATTCTGTATCGCTTTACTTGTCGGTTTCTGCCTTTTGAATTCCGTCCTCATTGCCCAGCCGTCCTACGACGGAGGGCATGGGATTATCCTGCCTGAATTCGATCACATAGAGAAATGGGAATGGCACGACAGGGGACCCGTACCGGGCAGCAATGACCCGGTCATATTCGTGGAGCCGGAGCGGGAATACACCTACCGGATGTACGTTCATCACAACGGAGGGCAGGACCTGTACCGTAGCAAAGATGCCGCGGACTGGGAGCTCGTCGAAAAAAACGTGATTCCGTCCGGGGGGGGCACGAACTTCAACTGGGGACGGAAAGGACCGGATGGAAAATATTACCTGTATCGCTCGGTGAACGATAAATATACCGAATTGTGGCTGGGGGAGACCCTGACGGATCTTGAAAACAAAGGGAAGGTGCTGGATAAACCGGATGCCGGCGGGTACTATGATCCGGAAGAGCAAAAATGGCACATGTACTATGAAGGGATTCCCGGAAAGGGATCTCCATGCAGCCTGACGATCGACCGTGCTGTGTCGGACGACGGCATACACTGGGAAAAGAAAGGCATCGCCCTGGACGTACGGGATCAGGACTGGAAAACGGGGGATCCGGACGTGGTGAAAATTGGCGATACCTACCACATGTTCGTCGATCGGACGGCACCGGAGCACACGAGCTACAAAATTGCTGTTGCCACGAGCAAAAACCTGAAAAAGTTTGAACTACGGGAAGAACCGGTAACCGACTTCTACGGGGGAGATGCCTGTGTCCGCTACGTACCGGAACAGAGCCGGTTCGTGATGTACGTGGAATTTTATGGAGAGAATCACAGTGGCGTCGGATGGGGCGTGAGTCAGAACGTATCGAATTAATCATGTTTTGAGCAATTTTTTGTGATCTGGGTCCAATGAGATTAGTCAGGGATGGAAGTGGGTGGAACCCGATGCAACGTGGTGGTTCTGTTTTGTTGATCCTTTTTTTCGCTGGAATGGTGTGTCTGCCATGCAGTGGACAGGATACGTCGGATCGTCCAAATGTTCTTGTGTTGATGGTTGATGATCTGAATGACTGGGTGGAACCGCTGGGCGGTCATCCACAGGTGCAGACGCCGAACCTGAATCAACTTGCTGAATCCGCCGTAAATTTCACGAACGCACATGTGCAGTCCCCGGTATGTAATCCGTCACGCACCAGCTTTTTAACCGGGCTTCGACCGTCCACAACCGGTGTGTACGGACTTTCGACCTGGTTTCGATCGCTGGAGGACTACGAAGACTGGACGACACTCCCTCAGTATTTTCAGGATCATGGATACTATACGATGACGACCGGGAAAGTTTATCATGGTCGCTATCCTCCTTCCGGTCGACGAAAGGCCGGGGTCGAATTCAGCGAATGGGGGTATCACGGGAATCAGGGGCCATATCGTGATCAACCTTATGTCCCTGAAACGGGTCATAAACTTGTGGATTGGGGGCCGTTTCCGGAGAACAATTCTCAGATGGAGGACTGGAAGGTCGCGCAGTGGGCCATCAAACACCTGAAGAATCCCCCGGAGGACAAACCGTTTTTCCTAACGGTCGGGTTCCGATCTCCACACGTGCCTCTATATGCGCCGCAGGAATGGTTCGATCGGTATCCGATGGATCAACTGAATCTGCCGACCGTCCGTGGGGATGATCGGGAGGATATTCCGCGGTTTGCCTGGTACCTGCACTGGCACCTGCCGGAACCACGTCTCGCCTGGCTTCAGATGAACCGGGAGTGGCAGCGAAAAGTACGTGCGTACCTGGCAACGGTCAGTTTCATGGACATGCTGGTGGGACGGGTAATGCAAACCCTGAAGAAGGAAAACCTGAGGGAGAACACGATCGTGGTCTTCATGTCCGATCACGGGTACCATCTCGGCACAAAAAACATTTCCGGTAAAAACACGCTATGGCATGAGTCCACCCGGGTCCCGTATATTTTTTCCGTGCCCGGAATGACCGAATCCGGTTGGGATTCCGATCAGCCGGTGGAGGTTCTGGACCTGTATCCAACGCTTATTGATCTGGCCGGTCTTCCAGCAAAAGACGGACTGGATGGGCAATCTCTCGTACCGCTACTAAAGAACCCGGACCGTGAACGGGAACAGCCGGCAATCACCACGCATGGACCGAACAACCACGTGGTTGTGACGGAAAAATGGCGATACATCCGATACGCGAACGGTTCGGAAGAGCTCTACAATCGGGGTGAGGATCCATACGAATGGACGAACCTTGCCGGAAAGGAGAAATACAGCGAGGTGGTTGAACGTCTGTCCAAACATCTGCCACGGAACGACGCACCCCCTGCCCCCGGTGATACGTCCCGTTTGATTGAAATCAGGGATGGCACGCCGTACTGGGAAGGAAAGCCAATTCAGAAAGATGATCCGGTGCCGATGGAGTACAGAAACTGATTCTTGCACAGGATCGATCATGGAGACTGTTGAGAACCCTCGTCATTTCAATGAACCAGTGGTGCGGCAGAACGTGGGGTTTGACACAATCGATCCCAAACGAACACGGGTGAGATGAGTGAACTACGGTGATATAGACAACTTGTAACGACCCGATACATCATTTTTATTTTCCCTCACCACGGTCGGATAAGAACAGTAATGTTTGTCTGGTGCGGTACGGGTTCTGTTACTTGTTGCTGACTCTTTCATTTCGTTAGATCATTTAACTATGCCCTAAAGATCATGCTTCAGAACTACGATGAACGAAACGAGGATCTGATTGTTTA
>CAYXQY010000127.1:0-10714 GCA_964466525.1 uncultured Planctomycetia bacterium | reverse complement strand
GTCGCCCGTCGGTCGCCCGTGGACAGCCACCAGTCTTTCAACGTGGTCCAGTCCGAATCGTGGGCAATAGGAAACGTAACCCTCCAGTTCTCGGCCATTTCAACGGCCCGGTTCCAGGGGCGTTCCGTCCCGTACGGTTTGGGATGGTAGATGCCGATGAACCGCACGGGTTGGTCTTTCAGTTTCCGCTTGAGTTGCTGGAGCGCCGGCATACTTTTCGCACAGTACGGACACGTGTTCGTCCAGAACCGGACGACCACGATACTGTCCCGCAGTTCCTGGAGGGACAGAGGGGAGGAATGCGCCCATTCCTCAACCTGCCACTGATCGATGTCCGGAGGGACGCCGTACTTTTTGTGGACGTTTTCGTACAGCTTTTCGGTCTGTACCGGCTGCTTCGTGTCCGTGTCTGCCTGTGAGGTGGTGGATGAATTTTCGGGATCCGGTGTGTTTCCGATGGAATACGGGGACGCCGGACCGGGACCGATGAGAAAGGCCACGGAAAATAGGAGCAGAAAGGGCAATCTGGTCGTGAGCATGGTTGGGATTTTTAACTGAATCATCTGCTATTCACCGGATGTCTCCTCTTTTTCCGACGTCTCGCTGGAAAAGGATGTTTCCCCCTCAAGAAGTTTCTTCATTTTACTGATTGAGGTGGTGGGAAGCTGACAGACGTAGTTCTGGCAGACGTAAGCCGTGGCGCGGCCGTCTTCCGGCCGCTGGTTTTCCGTGTAGGATGCCAGGTCAACAATATCAGGCGAGCTGCCGGCCGGACGCTGTACGACGACTTTTCTCGGCACGTACTTGTCCCGGAGGGCCCGCAGCATACGCCGCGTGTCGTCATTGTTCGGGTCGCCGGCGATAACAACCTCGTAGGACGGTCCCACCATCATCTCCACGGCCGTCATCATCATGGACATGGAGGACGGCCGTCGCTGCGCGCGTGAAGAGAACGCGGATCCGATCTGTCGGGCTTTTTTTTCGTACGTTTCGTTTGCGGTGATCCGTCCGAGTCGGAACAGGTTCCACATGGCCACGGAATTGGCCGATGGACGTGCGCCGTCCCGCGCCTGTTTCTGCCGGCCCATCGGGGTTTCGGCGAACGAGGGGGCGAAGAAAAACCCGCCCTGTTCCCGGTCCCAGTAGTGCTTGATAAATGTGTCCGTCAGCGCGAGGGCCGTCCTGAGGTACTTCGGCTTGAAGGTCGTCTGGTACAGTTCAATTAACCCCCAGGTAAAATACGCGTAATCGGTGGCCTTGCCGGCAATTCCGGCCTGACCGTCGCGAAAACGATGCAGGAGGCGGCCGTCTTCGTTCCGGAGTGTTGACAGAATGAAGCGAGACGCTTCCTCGGCCTGATTCGTGTATTCCGGTTCGTCGAGCACGCGACCCGCTTTTGCGAGCGCGGCGATCATCATCCCGTTCCAGTCGGTGAGGATTTTGTCGTCCACCCCCACCTGCGGCCGGGTTTCCCGGTACGAGTACAGTTTGGTCCGGGCGGACTCCAGTTTCTCACGCAGTGTCTCGGTTTTCATGTCCCGTTCTTTGGCCAGTTCCGGTATGGACGCATTCCGGTACAGGATGTTTTTTCCCGTTTTTTCTCCGGACGCTTCCTGGCGGTAATTTCCGTCCGGTTTCATCTGAAACACGTCAATGACGAGGGAGGCGAGGTCGTCGGAAAGGACCTTCCGTATTTCGTCAACGGAGTACACGTATTCTCCGCCTTCCCCTGCCTCTGTGCCGGACGCGAGTGCGGAATAAAAACCGCCGTTGTCCGCCCCCAGGTCCCGGTTAACGAACGAAACCGTTTCCCGTACGGTCCGGAGGTACGATTCGTCGCCCGTGGCCTGGTGGGCTTCCGTGTACGCATAAGTCAGCATGGCCTGATCGTACAGCATTTTTTCGAAGTGTGGAAGTTTCCACTCCCGGTCCGTTGAGTAGCGGTGGAACCCGAATCCCACCTGATCGTATACGCCTCCCCGGCGCATAGCATCCAGCGTTCGAGTGGCCATCGTGCGCGCCTTCTCCTTGCCGGTTCGGTCCCAGTACCGAAGCAGGAACAGCAGGTTGTGCGGGGAGGGAAATTTCTGGTTCTGTCCGAACCCGGCATGTTCGCTGTCGAACTGTCCGGACAACCCGTCGTACGTGTTGTCCAGGGATTTCTTTGTGACGATGTCTCCTCCATCGCCCTCCGGTTGTTGGTCCAGTGCATCGGCGACTTTCGAGGCATTCTGCAGCAGTTTCTGTCGCTGGTTGTTCCACAGTTTTTTCATTCGTGGAACCAGTGACTTCATGCGCTCGGGCGGTAAATAAGTGGCAATGAAGAACGGCTGTTTATCGGGCGTCATGAACACACTCAGCGGCCAGCCTCCGCGGCGCCCCATTCGATGGGCGGCGGTCATGTACGTGTGGTCGATCGCCGGACGTTGTTCGCGGTCCACTTTTACGTTCACAAACACGTCATTCATCTGAGCGGCAATCTCTTCGTTCATGAAGACCTTCCGCTCCATGACGTGACACCAGTGACAGGTGTAGTACCCGATGGAGAGAAAAATCGGTTTGTCCTCTTCCTTTGCTTTTTGAAACGCATTTTCTCCCCAGGGATACCAGTTGATCGGATTGTCCGAGTGCATGCGAAGATACGGACTCGTCGCGTCGGCCAGCCGATTGGGCTGATTGTTCCGATCCTCCTCTGAGGCGGTTTCGCTATTCTTCGGTTTTTCTTTCTTGGTGTCTTCCGAGGTTTCCGGGGTGTTCGAAGGTTGTTGATCCTTTGTCTGCGCCTCCGCTTTCTTCCGGGGACCGGGTTCACAGGCAAGGAACGAAATTACAAGACCGGTACTGACGACGAAAAGAAACAGCGTGGATGGAATGCGACGGTATGACATAACTTGAAATATTTGTGGGATGTTTAGGTGAATAATACGTTTTTTTGCTCATTCAATTGATGAATGAGTTCGTCAGTATATGGAACCTGATATCACAAATAAAAGAATAAAAATATCCTTCGACGCTCCTGACGATGGAATTTCGGATGCCAATTAGATTTTAAGGACGAATTTCCTTCGGTTCCATTCCTGAAACGTACGTGGATCGTCGAACACTTCTGGCAACTGCTTTCGTGGTACGCATTTCAGTCGCTCATTCGCCGCGTGTACCATCACGGATTGACCCTAAAGTCGACGTATACCTGTTACGCAATTATTGCAGTGTTGATGCCTGAGGCAATTTAACTTTTATGCCGGGAATGAAATGTACCAGCATTGCATTGTATCCGAACGGCCCGGAAGATATCCTTTAAACATTCGTCAGGTTTAAAATCTCACATCATCCTCATCCGGAGTCCGATGAAACGCTTTGAGTTGCTTCCGTACGGAAAAAAGGAGGACTGGTTCATCGCTTTCGTGGACGTTGAGGCGACGGGGTTAAAGCCCGGATATCACGAGATGGTGGACATCGGAGTGGTGCTCACTGATTTGGATGGAAACGTACAGGAGGACTTTTTTCGACGGATTCAGCCGGTGCACCCGGAGCGGGCATCGGAGGAAGCAGTCGCGATGAACGGGTTTTCCGTGGAGCGGTGGCGGTCGTTCGACGCGTCTTCACCCGACCAGGCGGTGGCGGATACGGTGCGGTTTTACAAGGAGTCGGTTGGGGACCGGAACGTGCTTTTCTGTGCGTATAACGAATCGTTCGATTATGCGTTCGTAGATCACCTGTTCCGGGGGACGGAGTACGAATTTCGCGACCTGCACAATTACACGCTGGATCTGCCGTCCATTGCCTGGGGGGTGGGGGTGCCCTGTCTGCACAACGGGAAACTGGTGGAGCACCTCGACGTGTCCCCGGAACCGCAGGCCTCGAATCCGGACACGGATCCCTGGGAGCACACGGGGTTGACGGGAGCATATTTAAACGTGCGGTTGTACCGCGCACTTCTGGAAAACGGTGAATGATCGGTCCGGATAAAAAACGAGTAAAGGTGAACATTGTGAAACGTATGAAAGCCGTGTTGTCGAGAGCTGGTGGGTATTTATATGCTCTGACGTTGATATTGATGACGGTTAGCCCCGGGGAAGCGGGCCGAGTAGGATGTAATAGGAGACGGTACAGGTTCGTATTTTTGTTTTCAGGAGAATATAAATAGCATCATCTTGGCGTCATTCGTTTGAGGAAGTGGCCGTGCCAGACAACCCCCCCGGGTTCGGTACGAAGCTGTCAAAGGAAAACATACCCTCCTTGGTGTCTCTGGAGAACGGTGCGGATGAGGTAGGAATGATCCCGCCGGTGGGACACGAGTGGAATGGTTCTCGAGTTGATTGAACGAGATCATTTCTGTACAACTTTTAACGAACGTTGGGGATCGCTTCGGCTCGGGTTGTGGAGAAGGCCGAAACGTCCTGTGTTTTCTCGAAATTAGTTGAAGTTGGTGTAATGAATAGATCTCTGGAGGATATACAACAGGAAATCGCTTCGTCCGACTCGCCCGGACAGGTCCTGCTTGAGGAAAAACGGGAACGGTGGGGAAAGGTCTTTTTTCACCTTCCGGACCACCTCCAGGGGTCTGTGCTTGAGGACATGGACCTCGAGCAGCTTGTCCGGTTCGCAGGGCGACTGGATCAGGACGAGGCGACGGACGTGCTTGGGATGGTCGACCCGGATGTACAGGATCAGGTGCTCGAACGGATGGAAAAGCACCGGCGGGAAAAAGTGCAGTTTCTTCTGGATTTTCCCCCGGAAAGTGCGGCGGGGTTGATGAAGGTCGATTACATTCAGGTCGGTCTCCACTGGACGATGGCCGAAGTGGCGATGCGTGTGCAAAAATACGAGAACAAGACGGGACAGTTTCCCACGATTCTGGTGATGAACGAGGAGGATGAACTCGAGGGATTTCTACCGGGACAGGCACTTGCGATGGCAGCCGGAGACGACACGCCGATCGACGGGTACGTAAAGGAAATTCCCACCATTGACGCCGACGTGTCCGATTTCGACGTGGTGGAATATTTTGAGGTTCGTCCGGTGGACCGGGCGGTTGTGCTGGGGGAATCGAACGAAGTTCTCGGGTTGATCTACGCAGAGGACCTGCTTCGGGTGGTCGAGGAAAAAGGGGGTGAGACCCTTTACGAATTTACGGGTGTTCAGCAGGTAGAAAGCATTCTGGACGGGCCCGGAGCGAAGATCAAGAACCGGTATCTCTGGCTTATTCTGAACCTGGCAACGGCGTTTCTTGCCGCCGGAACCGTTGGGTTATTCGAGGATACGATCGCTGCGTTTGCTCTTCTTGCCGTGTACATGCCGGTCGTGGCCGGCATGGGCGGGAATGCCGGAACACAATCGATGGCCGTGACCGTTCGAGGAATTTCGTTACAGCAGATCTCCCTTTCGAACAGCCTGAGAGCGATTCTGTATGAGGTCATCGCCGGTGCTGTGAACGGAGCGATAACAGGGGTGCTTGTGGCGGTAATTGCAACACTTTTCAACCAGAGCCCGCTGCTCGGCATGGTGCTGGGGGTATCGATGGTGATCAACTTGATCATTGCCGGCTTCTTTGGAACCATCATTCCCCTCGTCCTTGATTACTTCGGCAAGGATCCGGCGACGTCGGCGACGATTTTTATCACCACGGCTACGGACGTACTCGGCTTTTTTGTGTTTCTCTGGCTGGCACAGATCCTGTTGCTGGGATAAGGGAGACTGAAACGAAGTCGGCTGGAACCGGTCATTCACAGCCGGCGGGGCGGAGCTGATCCCCTGATCCGAAATCGTTTCCTCTTTGACCGGGATTGGGCATTGAAACCCACAAAATCATTTTCAGGCAACCCCGGGGAAACCGATGGGTAACCGGGAATCCTTGCTGTGAGGTTGCTGAAGTACGTATCCCGTTCGACCCTTTCAGAAGGCCCCTTATTAACGAACGTATGCTTTGATCGTTGCGCATTCGTTCCCTTCCGACGGTCCGTCCGGCCGGACGGTGTACGGACCGACGCTGGCGGGGACGATAAACGTTTCCCCGTAATGTACCGTAAACGGATCAAACGAGTCGTCCGGGCTCTCCACCATGGCCTGTTCGCCCTCAACGAGGTTCAGCACATGCACCGTACCCTCCGTGTCGTGCGGGACGGGTCCGGAAAACCAGTGCCGTCTCGTTTCGATAAACTCCAGGTCGTGCAGACCGGTCCGTTCTTCGGCCCAGTCCGCTCCTTCGTCCACGGATTCCACACGGTTGATTAACCGGTCGCGAACCCATTCGGTCCGTCGGTGCCACTGGATCGCCCGCTTTCCACGTTCTACGTTGATGGGACGGGGTTCACCGTCCAGTCCGACCCGGTCCCAGTCCCATAGTTTAAACGTAAAAATGTACGGGGTGGCGCTGATTTCCAGCACCATGCTGTCCTTTCCGGAGCAGTGAACCGTACCG
Organism: uncultured Planctomycetia bacterium; assembly: GCA_964466525.1. Classification (GTDB taxonomy): domain Bacteria; phylum Planctomycetota; class MHYJ01; order CAYXQY01; family CAYXQY01; genus CAYXQY01. The sequence continues at coordinate 4,293 of CAYXQY010000127.1, read as the reverse complement.
GCGGGAATGGACACGTGGTCGTGCCGGTCAACGGCAAATTCATTGACGTACGCTCCGGTGTCGAAGGTTTCTTCGTCCACGTCCCGCGCCCGTTCGAGGTCGCGCAGCATGGCCTCCGGGTCGATGTCCTCTTTGAGGCCCAGGTACACCGTTCCTTCCTCGCCGGCATCCATCAGGTAGTAACTTTCATCCTGCGTGTAATGCATGCCGAATTCGTCCTGAATCTGCTGCATCCGGGGATGGACCTGGAGGCTCAGGTTCTGTCCGTCCATGGTATCCAGGTAATCGAACCGGATCGGGAATTCTGCGCCGAACAGGCTATACACGTGTGCCCCCATGAGTTCCACCGGTTTGAAAAAAACCAGGTCGATTGCGGGGAGTTCAACCCGGACGTCCCCGTACCGGAGGAGCAGACTGTTTTCCTCGGGAACACAGTTGAAGCACCAGGCGAAATTGGGCGGGTCCTCGTCCAGATTGAACACGCTTCGCATCCATTCCCCGCCCCAGACACCGGGGTCGAAGAAGGGAACCAGGCTGAACGGTCGCCGGGTGGTTCGATTCAGGCCGTCACAAAGGGCGTTTCCGGTAATCAGCTTCGGGTGCTCGTGATCGTTCGTATCCAGCATGTAATCCGCGTCCGGCAGGACCTCCTGCTTGTGCCGGTCGGCGACACGCCAGTCCACGAAAAAGCAGCGCTTATACTGCAGCGATGGGTCCAGCTCCGGGTTGTCGACGCCAAGGTTTCCGATGTTATTGTTTCGCTGACGTTGCTGGATCTCCCACCGCGCCATGTCCGCGTACACAAGTAGATCCGGTTCAAACAGACAGGTGGCACCGGGTCCGACCAGCACCACGAGGCCGCTGTTTTCCCGGTTGATCTCCCGTTCCACCGCATTCATATGTTCCGGATCGAGGAATAATTTCATCCGCAGGTTGGACATGTATCCAAAAATCGGATCGTCGCCTCCGAGAAAGGGTTCAACGAGATCGTCAATTTCATCGGGCGAACGGAAGGCGTCGCCGGAGTGAATCAACAGATCGGGATCGAGAGCGTGCTTCAGGGTTCGAGCGACGTCCTGAGCGTAGACCCCCGGATAACATTCGACCGCTAACACGACCCGTCTGTTCTCCTGTCTCCGAATCGATTTCTCGAGGCGGGAGGTAATCTCATTCCAGCCCGACCAGGCCCGGTTGCTGTGGTCGTCGACCATGACCTCCGGTTCGTGATTGAACGCATCGTACGAATTCAGATCCATATCTATATTCCTTCTATGTCATGTTCGAATAACACGTTCAGTCCGTACAGCGCCGCGTGATCGGGGTGTTCAGCGGGTTGAAGTTCCACGGTATCGGGGGACGACCACAGGTGGTGGTCCATCTCCTTTCGTACCACCGGAAGCACGACGTCCGGCCGGTTCATCACCCCCCCACCGAGCACCACCCGTCGCGGGTCATACGCGTGGATCAGGTTGACGATGCCGCGGCCCAGGTAGGCAAAACGTCGCTGAAGGATCTCCTCCGCAACGGCATCCCCTGAATCGGCAAGCTCCATCAGGGTCCGGTAGTTCAGAGTGTCCATGCCGGTGAGTCGGCTTTCCTGATACCGTTCGTGGTCCCGTACGATGCGGGGCAGGTTCCACTCCCCCGTTTCCGTCTCCACGCATCCCCGGTTGCCACAGGTGCACTCGTATCCGTCGAACTGCACGGTAATATGTCCGCCCAGCACGCCGGCCTGCTTGTGAGAACCCGTCAGAAGTTTGCCCTGCAGCAGTACGGCGGAGCCAAACCCGGTGCCCAGCGTCACCATCAGTAGATTGTTTTCCTCTTCGCCCGCACCGTGTTTCCATTCGCCCAGGAGAGCCGCCCGGGTGTCGTTTTCCAGGATAACCGGGAGATTGAACTGCTTTTCCACCCACGATTCGATGTCCGCGTCCCGTGCCCCGTCGTATTTCTTATTCGTGGAAAGAACCGTTGTCGTCTCTCGATCCACGATACCTGGAAAGGACAACCCGATGCCCCGTATCTCGTCGGATGAACCGTTCGCCCCGTCAAGCAGCTCCCGGATCACGGGCTCAAGCCTGTTCAGGTGGTCGGAAAAAGGCCGTTCCGGTTCTGCGGACACCGTTCGTTCCGTTTCCAGAGAACGATTATCGACCCGTCCAATTTTGATTCGGGTCCCTCCAAGATCAATCCCAACGATACTCATGTACTGTCAATACCTCCAGCTTTTTTCAATTTCTTCCAACGTTTTTCCTTTTGTTTCCGGAACACTCATCAGCACGAAGAAAAAGGCAAACAGGCACATGGTCATGAAGGTCCAGAAGGTCCATGCACTGCCGATCCATTCTCGAAGAATGGGGAACATCAGTGTGACCAGTAAGTTCGTGCTCCAGAGACAGACCGTGGCGATGGACGTGGCTGTACCGCGGATGCGATTGGGAAAGATCTCGGAAAGCACAACCCAGGTCACGGGACCCATGGAAAGGGCGAAAAACGTAACAAACAGAAGGATAAAAATCAGGGTGGTCATGCCTTTCTGCATGTTCAGGAAGAACAGGAGCCCCACCGTGAACAGGCAGAGGGTCATGCCGGCGTTGCCGAGCAGAAGAAGGAACCGCCGACCGGCCCTGTCCACAAGCCAGATGGCGATGAACGTGGCGGAAAAGTTGACGACACCGACCGTGGTATTTGTCCAGTACGACACGTTCGACTCAAATCCCGCGTGCTGAAAGATGTCCGTCGCGTAGTACATAATCACATTGATCCCGGTCAGCTGGGAGAAGATTGCCAGTGTGACACCGATCATAAACGCGAACCGGAGGCCCGGCTGAAACAGTTCGCGAATAGAGCCCTGCTCCTTCTGGAGGGCCTGTTTGATCTCCTCCATTTCCTTCGTCGCGCGGCTCGGGCCGTTAATACGCTCCAGGATGGACAGGGCGTCCGACCTCCGATTTTCCTTGGTTAACCACCGGGGGCTTTCCGGCACCGCCAGGAGGAGCACGAAAAACAGGACCGCCGGAAGGGTTTCCGATGCAAACATCCATCGCCAACCGTACTGCACGTTCCAGGTGTCCGAGCCCAGGTCCGCAATCCCGGCGTTAACGAAAAAGATCAGCATGATGCCGATCACGATGGCAAGCTGATAGACCGTTACCAGGCGTCCACGAATGCGGGCCGGTGACACCTCCGCGATGTAAACCGGCGAGATGATGGACGCCGCTCCGACGCCCATGCCCCCGAGTATCCGTGCAAGAACAAAAATAGAGAGGCGGTCGGGTACGGCGGAACCGACGGCGGACACGGCGAAGAACATGGCACAGAGAAGCAGAACACGCTTCCGACCGATCCAGTCGCTCATCACGCCCGCCACGAGAGCGCCGATCACGCACCCGACCAGGCCGCTGGCCATCGCCCATCCTTTCATGGCCTCGGACAATTCAAAATACTCTGTGAGAGGTGTGATTGCTCCGTTGATCACCGCCGTGTCGTAACCAAAAAGCAATCCTCCCAGGGCGGCCACACCGGCAATGAGGGATACGTAAAGTGGAGACGAGGCAACCGATGCGTCCGAGCCGGGTGTGCTGTTCATTCCTTGGTCCGTTCGAGCATCTGAAGAAAATGAACTCCGGAGACTTCAGGAAGAACGTTCTTGCATAGAACGGGTATTCTACAGCTAATTTCTTCCGTTTCCTAATTTTTAAACAATTATAAGACGAAAAAACAAGCGCCCGTTTTTACTGTTATTCATGAAGCTTGTTCCATCGGGTTGTTCTATATGTTCAGTTCAGGATGGACAGGGAAATCCATGAAATTAATCAGGATTAAGGGAAATGCTCCACGTTGGATCACTCGTTATTCAAAGGGGGCTTCTGGAACACGGGTTCCCCCACTTTTCGGTTCACAGATCGAACAGGCTAACGATTAAAAAAATAAGAAGGGGTAGAATGAAGTCATCGGGTCGGTATACACCAGGAAGGTCATCTATTGATTTAATTATAGTGCCTGTTCCGTTGAAGGGTTCGAACGTTGAGCGGGGGCCTTTTATTGTCATTTAAATTTTCAGCGGTTAAAATGAAATCTTCTGCAATTCACAAAGATCGTGCAGGACATTCATGCTCCTGTCCTGCATCGGCTGTTTCAAGCCCCCCTCATTCATCGGTTTATCTTTCTGCAGACAGAAGAGGAGGACGTTCATTTACGCGGGAAGGGGTTGAAACAGCGGGTATGATACAGAAGTGAAGAGGTGGGTGCACGCGCCCGTAGCTCAGACCGGATAGAGCAGTGGTTTCCTAA
>CAYXQY010000126.1:0-11001 GCA_964466525.1 uncultured Planctomycetia bacterium | reverse complement strand
GTACACCGGAAACTCCGTCAGATCCCCCTCCACCTGATCCGCGTTCACCGTAATCACCACGCGCCGGAGCCAATCCATCCACTGGTTCAGCCGCCCGTACGCATCAGGATCATACGACAGCCCACTTCCCAACCTCGTGATCAGGGATTGATGTTTCTTATACACGTCGGTACTTTCATAATCGGCCATCTGATACAGGATACTTCCCATGGCAAACCTCAACTCCGCACGCTCGGCTCGTTTCAGGGATTCGATCAGGTCATACACCGTCTGCTGCTCCGACGACATGCTCCACCGGCGCATTTCGTTCAGGTAGTATTCGGCACGGGTGTTCTCCGGATTAGATACCTTCTGAAACCACTTCCGGGCTCCCTCCAGGTTGCCCGCCAGGTAACTGACTAGTCCAAACGTGATCCGTTTCGAGTCGTCGAGCGGCTGTTCGTCTCCTCCGGCAAGGGCGATCCGTTTGTTTATGTTGAATTCATTCAGGGGCACCTTCGTTCGGTTCCCGTTGATCTGAACCAGTAAAACCCCCGTTCCGATCCCGATCAGCTTCCCGCTTTTCTGGTTGACTTCCAGTGGCTCCCCGTTCTGCATTCGCAACTGCAGTTGTTCTTTGAGCATATTCTGAAACTGATCCAGTTTTTCCACATCCGATCGATACGCTTCAACTTCGTTCCGGATTGGATCGACGGTCACCTTCTCCAGATAATAGTCAATCATCCGATCAGCCCGTTTGCTGGATGCTTCAAGCACGCTTTTGTTTGAAAGCTGATAATGTTTTCGGAAGTTTTGTTTGAACTGCGCCAGCAAATATTGGGATTCCTTGAGCATGACACGCTCATATCGACTCCGACCGGCCACGTAGCGTTCCCGTGCCTGCTGCCACTCCGCATATGACGGAACGGTTTCATCCAGTTCCAGTTCCCTCACGTTCTGAACCATCTGCTCCGCTTCCTGAAATGATCGGACCTTCACTTTTTCGGTCAACCGACGAACCATCTCTCCCAGGGACGAACTGATCTGTTTCTTCATTTTCTTTTTGCCTCGTTTGACCTTTTTCCAGGTCGCGGTCCCTTCGAATATACCGGGAAATTCCTTCAGTTTCTCCAATGCATTCACCTCCCCTGAAATAGAAGACACCGACGTCATCTCCGGCGTGATCTTATCTTTGTAGTACTGCTTCGCCTGCTCCGCCCGAAACTCGTCTCGAAACGACCGAATCTGATCCCTGAACTGTGAATGTTTCACTTCCTTCATCAAAGCCATCATTTCATCGTGTAGTTTCTTTACCCGCTCCACTTCCCCCTCTATATCCCCGGCTTCGTCCTTCAACCGCTCGAACGACGCCCGGTGCTGTTTCCCGACACGCGACTCCTCGTTCGAACCGCCATCTTCACCCGGATCCACTTTGCTCGCCACCGCATTCGCCTCATCCGCACGAGCTCCTTCTTTCGATGGCTGAGGTTCCGTTCGTTCGTTTCCCACCGCAGTCGGATCATTCGATTCGTACTCCTCCTCCGATTGCTGGCGTTCCTGCTTTCGCACGACCTCTTCGGAATGGTTTTGCTCTGCATCACCGGGGTCGCCTGACGGAAATACACTGTATAATAGAGGAATCAACAACACCAAACCCGCTGCTCCCAGTGCAGCCACCTGCCAGTTTTCAAGTGTGCTGTTCTGCTTTCCTCTGTGTTTGAACGAACGGCCGACGGGTTTCTTCCGCTCCCGTTTTCGAACCACTTTCGCGTGCTTCGGGTCTTTTCCCTCCTGTACACGCTCCAGGTCCTCCAGCAGTTCATCCGGATCCTGATATCGATCATCCGGATCTTTTTCCATCATCTTTTCTATAACGGCACTGGTCCGCTTACTTACATCCGGGTTTCGCTCGATGGGTGGTATCAGCTCCTCCGTGACCTGTTTCCTCATCATTGAAGCTGAGTCCTTCGCCTGAAACGGAAATGTCCCGGTCAACGCGTGGTATAAACTGGCCCCAAGCGAGTAAATGTCCGCTCGAATATCCAGATCATCCCCTGCCGCCTGCTCAGGAGACATGTATGACGGGGTGCCAATGACCACATCCTCCTGAGTTACCGTGCTTACCTTGCTCTCCTTGCTGCTCGTTGTCTTGGCCAGCCCGAGGTCACACAACTTCGCCTCTCCGTTCTCATCAAGCATGATATTCTCCGGTTTCACGTCCCGGTGTATCATTTCATGTTCCAACGCATGCTTGAGCGCCCGAGCCATCTGCAAACCGATCTCCACTACCTCCTCTTCCGGTATATCTTCTTCCTCTTTCAGCCGGTTCTGTAGAGTCTCCCCCTCCACGTACTCCATTACCAGGTAGTACACCCCATCCTCCTCCCCGACGTCGTATGCCCGGATGATATTCTCATGATTCATCTTCGCCACGGACCGGACCTCCCTGTTAAACCGTTCACGGGAGGTATCGTCCTCAATCACGGACGGATACATCATTTTGATCGCCACCGGACGGTCCAGGTTCAACTGCGTGGCTTTATATACGGCTCCGCTTGCCCCTTCCCCCAGTTTTTCGTGAAATTCATAGCCCGATATTTCATTCTGCCGACTGACCTGGCTTCGGAGGTTCTCAATCTCCTCGGCCTGCTGCTGTGTTACATATCCAACGTCAAGCAGAATTTCCTTCAGTGACGGTTTGAGACCGTCTTCCTCGACCAGTTCTTTCCTGCGATTGATACACTCCTTCAGATCCTCTTTTGAAATGAACCCCTCTTGGACGGCAATCTTGCCGAACACCAGTCCTGGTGTTTCGCTACTCATCTTACCACTCTCCTGAGTGAAAAGAACAAGAAACGTTCGATCCGTCCGGTAAGATCCCTGAGAACAACAACGAAGCGTACGTAACGTTGCACATTACATCTATACCAAAGTTCTAAAACTATCGAGAATATGTATTATTTTCAAGTTAATTCTGGCGGAAACCGAATTCTGATTTGAAAATCGCTTCAGCAACTTGCTTTCGTGAGATCTCCTTCTACTGTTCATCGGAAAATACAGTTTTTCCCCTTCATTTTTGCTTCAAGGCCAGATATACCCCTGTTCAACCCGTATGAATGTAGTTTTCATTCCAGTGGGGATAGACCATTCCCTGAGGGGAAATGTTCAAATTGAGTCGGTTTCCCTTCAGATGAGGGGATGGAGTGGACGGGGAGTTGACTCGTGACCAGATCTCGTCCAGCTGTAACCGGTCGAACACCTTTTCGGTGACCTTTAAATATATATCGACCGGTCTCTACCACTTTTCCTGCCACGTCCAGCAGTTCCCGGCGAAAGATCTCCGGCATACAATTCCCTCGGCGTTCGATTTCCCGGTGTTTACGAAGCCGGACAAGGTTCCAGTGCGTCACATGGCGGGCGATTTTGTCGGCCTCTCCGCCGGGTTCATGTTTGAACCGTGCTTGTTATCGGATGTGTACTGAATTACACTTTTCGGTTGATGAACTCATGAAAATAAAGCCTTGAAAGGAGGAGATTCAACAATTGACATGATCCACGGGCAACGGAGGATGTTTAGACATGGTGGGCTCTCATCCGTTTCGAGAATCATGTGGATCTCCGGGGGGTGTATCGCCGTCTGGCTGGCCCTGTTCGTGTCGGGATTGGCCGCCGACAATTTGTCCGTCCTTGCGCCGGAAACGGACCGGCCGAACCACGACCTGAACCGGAAAAACGTGAAGGTGGTGAACGGAGCCATGAGCCAGAAGGCATGGCGTCTGGCCCCGGAAAACGGGCGTCTTGCGTTTACGGTACGCTGCGATCCCGAACGGCAGAACTACGTGACGCTCCGTTTCTGGAGCGAGGATGAAGGCGCTTCTTTTCACCTGTATGACACGGACGGGGAGCGGGTCTCCGGTTTTGACCACCCGACTTCCAGCGAAATTGCACCGTCACAGTGGTACTACACCACGAAACCGCTTCCCCCTGAGTTGACGGAAGGCCGGGAATCCGTGCGGCTGCATCTCAAGACGAACAAGGGCACACGCAATTTGTACGAGATCACCAGTCATACGGAGGCCCGTTTCCAGCCCGGAGATCATGTGCCCGAAACCGAGGCGGTGGAACCGTACGCCTATGGTCCTTACGAACCGGGCGCGCAAACGGATATCGGGGCCGAAAAGTGGGCGGAGTTGCAGGAGCAATGGGCTGCGTGGAGGCGGAAGGGAGCCGATAAGACGGCTGAATATATCATGAGCAAGCAGTGGTATCGGCCGGACTGGCGTCAGCGGGTGGAGGACGCAGGATACGAAGACGGGCCCGGCGAATACATGATACGAGACAACGACGACCGATGGCCCGGACCGATGGTGGGCGGATTTGACATTCAGTGGGGGACGAATGAGTCACTGAGCAAAACCATGCACAGGCAGGGGAAGTTCATCAAAAAACGGGACAACGGCGGTCCGATGAGGGGAGTGGCCGTTCTGGCCATGGCATACACGCTGGAAGGCGGAAAATACGAAGGGGATCCCGAGGTGCTGGATCGTATTGCGGTCGCACTGGATTTTATGCGTCGTGCCCAGGGGAAAAACGGCGGCTTTGTCGATGTACACGGCGGCTGGGTCGGAGGCCCCAACCGCGGCAAAGGCGAGGGCGTGCTGGAGGGTCGTATGCACCGGGCGGCGGCGACGGCCGTTCGGCTGACCTACGAGGACCTGAAAAAAGAGGGGCTTCTCGAGGAACGGGTTGACGATGACGCGGACCCCGGAACCCCGCCGGTCCCCCGTCGGAAGGTGATGCAGGATCTGCTTCACAACAGTCTTTCCTACCTGCTCAAGCAGCGCGGTCATGCCCCGAACCAGGAAATGATGAATGTACGCGCCCTTGCGCCTCTACACCAGGCGCTGGAACGGGTCGGTGGGTACGACGCGCTGGATGCCTCCACCCTGCAAAAGAAAATGCGGGAGCGGATTGCTCAGATCACCGGGCTGAAGCCGTACGGGTCTCCGCATAGCCAGCAGGAGTACTGGGTTTCCCCGAAGGGCATCTCCATGGAGATCGGGGGCATGTCCTTTGCGAATTACGGCGTGCTCACGGGGGCAATTGGGGCACTCGCCGACCTTACGGGGGACGAGCGGATCCATCGCCGGGGGGTCATTGCCGCCGAGGCGCTGAGTTACTTCTGGTATCCGGTCTACCACGAAGATGAACGCATCGACGTACGCCAGCAGGAGGCCATAAGTACAAGAGGGATTCTTGTGCGCGGCGGTGATCCAGCCGTGAGTCAATGGGCGATCCTTAACGGGGTGGAGAGCCATATCCGGGCCAGGCAGTTGCAGGTTATGCAGGGAGATGATCGCCCCGGTCACCTTGAGTCACCGGAGGGCGACCCGCCGGCGATCACGGGCTATGATCCGCATGGCTGGAATTCGTCGGTCGGGATTTTGCGCAGGGCGAAGGAGCAGAGCAATAAATTGCAGGTATTTCAAAAGCTCCGAGATACCGAAGGCGTCCGATTGCCGCATGAAAAGGGTCAGCCGGACTTCGCGTGGGTGGACCCCATTTCGGGCGCTGTGGCGGTCAAGCACGGAGAGCAGCACGTGTTTATGACCCTGAATTCCCTGGATGGAAGGGACACCGATCGTGCCGAGGTGCTGGAGGTATCGCCGAACGCACAGCGGTGGTCGACGATTGACATCGATACACCGCACGGTGTACATGAACTGACCCGGGTGAAGTATGGTTCACTACTCCTGATCGTCAATGCCAGTAAGGAAAAAGCGTATTCGGTCAACCTTCCCGAGGGGGATGGAGAAACACTGGACGACCTGGTCAGTGGTCAGACCCTGAAAGCGGGCACCTCCCAAACACTGAAGCCCGGCGAATCGATGGCGGTATACACGAGATAGGTCACGTTCGGTGATGGAAAGCCTGCTGTTCTCACGGGAAGCACAGGTGAACTGACGGTGTAGAATGGAGGCAGCATAAAAACGGTCATAGCGCCCGTCCCGGCGGAACCTTTGGATGCGCGTAGAGATGTTAATTCTGGAACCGCTGGGAATACCGAAGACGGGAACGCTATATTGGCTGTCGGTTTTATCGGTGGCTTTAAAGCACAATAAAAGGTTTTTAAATGTGGACTCAAACAGTCAGGTCCACAGTTGGAAAGGCCCCCAGTTTTTTTGCTTCATCCAATCCATCAGGAGTTGTCAATGAGAAACAAACTTTTATTTTCAACAATGATGTCGGCTATCGCCATGCTATCTTTGCCTGTCCATCATACTGAAGCTGCACCGGAGTACGACCGGGTTTACCTGAAAAAGGAAACGGGTAAAGCCGTGGTCCGGGACGTTGAGGGAAACAAAATATTTTCCAACAAAGACGCTCAACTTAGCCTTGAGCACGCCATGAAGAATGCAAAAACGGTGATGGTCACAGAGGGAAAATACAACTGCTACAACAGGGTAGAAGTCCCCCGATCGAACATCACACTGATCATCGATCAAGATGCGACCGTTCGTGCTGCAGAAGATGCGGATATGTCGGAATGGCCTGAACTGGTCGACAAAAACGGTGATCTTTTTCGACAGCTTATCTATAACAGGAAGTACAATAACATCCGAATTATTAATTTAGGCACGCTCATACAGCCAGATGTAGGTCGAGGTCCTCATCCGGATCCGAACCTGGGAAAGTACAATTCCGGGGCTGCCATCTGGTTCGATGGAAGGGAAAGTAGAATTCGTGGTGGACTGGTTTTTTCTCCTGGCACGATCAAAAATGCGCCTGACGGATATGGTCATGGCGTCGGCATATTTAACGCCGATGCTGTGCGGGTCCCATTCTTATATTCCGATGGAATGGGACAGGCCACACTCTGGATGGAAAATACCCGTGGGTGTAGTGTCGGAACAGTAATAAACGAACCGAAAGGGAAAGGAGAACAGGAAGGGGAATCAATTGACTTGAATGCATACAATGAGTTCAACGTAATCAACACTGTGATTGGAGTGGGGAAGACCAGCGGAAACGACCAGGTTCTGGACATCAACGCCAGTAAGAACATCCTGGTTGGTCAGGTCGTGACTGCTAAAGAAGCCAGGGTTTCGGCAAAAGAAGTGGTTACGATTACAGGTGGGGCAGGAGAGCGATGGGCGGATGGGACTGATGGCTCGAAAGGTACGACCATTGGTGAAAGGGTCACGATCTCGGATTTAAAAGAGACTCGGATGGAAATCAGGGGTCCTGTCAATCTCAGGAAGGTAGATAAACAGATGGATGTGTTCTGCAAGTTCGTGATCAAAACGAAAAATGGCCGAACCCTCACGTATGGTGGCTCGCAAACAATCAGGATAGCAGATTAATAAATCCGCAGTAAAACCTCCCGGTGAAAACGATGCCCCTGCCGGACGAGCCCACCGGACGTTCGAGTTATTTTAATACAGCCTCGTATATATGGAAATTTTCCCGGGGGATCTTACCATGAGGGTTCATCGTTCGGTTGAATTGATTAAGACGAAGCTGCCTATTCAATGTGGCGTTTTGTCCCTCCTGTTATTCCTGGAACGTCCGCGGTCACGGAGGTCGAACGGGCCGGATCGGGGAGCGGGTCCAACGATGAAACGTAAGAAGGTGGTGCTCTGTCGACGTATTTTATGTTTGAAAGTTCCCGGTACCGGTGGGATTCCGGCGCTTATCCGATGGATGATGGGGGTGGTGGGGATTGTGATCTCGTTTTTGATCGTCGCTTCAGCGATCGCACAGGAGCGGGCGACCGATCCTCGAACGCGTTTCCGCGTACCGTACACCTCGAATCCCCCCTCGATCGAAGGACGAATTGACGGTGACACATGGAAACGTGCAGTGCGGATTCGGGGCGGGGTCCGAACGGCGGTTCCCGGCTTTTCCGACGGACAGATCCATCGATGGTTACCGCACGATCCAGGGAAGATTTTCAGTCACCGTTCCACCTTTTATGTAATGTGGAACGAGGAGGCACTTTACGTGGCGGCACGGAGCGAGATCCGTGAGGGGGAACGCCTCTGGCAGATGCACCGCGAAGGCCGGCCCCGTCCTCCGGTCATTCATGATGATACGTTTGAATTTGCGTTCGACGCCACCCGCCTTGCGTCATCCGGCACGGTTCCCGATCGACCGATCATCGCGATGCTGAATCGGTCCGGTCTGTCGCGGCTTCTGCAGGTCGAACCGGATTTCCGGCCCTACGATCGCATCTACTCCGCTCCCGATCGGATGAAACCGGAAAAGGTGTCCTCCCACGTCTGGATGGACGACGAAGGCCGCCGCTTCTGGGATGTGCAGTTATCCTATCCACGGAAAGCCCTGAAACGTTCTCGACCGTTCCGGTCCGGTGACGAAATCGGGCTCGGCCTGGGACGCTACACACAATTTCCATGGGGATACGAGATGCTACCGATGGAGGGGCGCTACATGAACCGGGAGGAACTCCCGGCCGGCCGTCTTGTCAAAAATAAACCGTACGTTCAGATTCGTCGGATGACCGGGTTCAATCAGGGACGTATCAGGGGAACGATCCGGCTGATCAATCCGGATCGGAAGAAACATGTGCTTGCCGTCCGGGTCACGGCCGTCGACGCCGAGGGAAACCGGGATGAGCGGGTCGCGACCACGAGGAACGTGCCCGGCGAAAGCAGCCAAAGCGTATCGCTCGAAAACCCGCTGGTCCCGTCGGATACCGCCGTGGAACTGGAGGTGGAAGGAACTTCAAAAGAGAAACGGACAACGGTCTTCTCGACCCGCTGGGAACTCGACCAGAAGAAGAATGATCGCCCCGGATTTCTGGATTTTACACCACCTCGAGATGATTTACCGGTGGATTTTCGTTCGTTCAACCGCTCTTCCGAACGACTGATCCTATCGGTGGATCCGGATTCAACGTCACTCGACGACCGGGGATCGGTCCAAAAAATGGAGTGCAGGATCAGAACCGAATCGGAAGATCGCTCCGTCGCTCTGAAGAGAACAGCCGCGGTACCGGAGGAGGGTCCGGTCAAGACGGAGCTGACCCTTGCCAACCTGTCGGCCGGGTCGTATGGTATCCAGATAGCTCTTGTCGGTGCGTCCGGGAATGCTCTTCTCGAACGTTCCCTGAAAGGATTTGAAAAACATATTGTTCGAGGTAAGCAACCGGTTTATCAGTGGTGGCAGGAAGTCGAAACCGACCGGACCGCACTCCGGGATCACCCCGTTCTCAGGAACCTCGATCCGGTGACCGAGCGAATCAACAGATGGTATCAGGAGGGAGAGGTATCGGGAAACGTGGAGGATTATTATCACAACCACGATGGGCTGCATTCCTATCTGGCGCTGTCGAAGTTTCCCCAGGTGACGCCGACGGACACCACGGAGGCCTCGTATTCACTTCGCGGGACGGGACTGCAGGACCGGAAGTTGTTTACCGGTCGGGTGCTCGGGAACGCGTCCATGGTGGCCGGACATGCGCTCCCGGAACATGCGTATCGATCCCCCCGGCGAGTCGAGGCGCTATACCGGCAGTACGTCAACAATCACCACTACGTGTATGTATCTCACACCACCGGTCCGGAGGAGTTCAGTGCCTACACGCCGTACGTCGTCACGGCGAAGGGGGCCAGCGGTTCGGATCAACCGTTTCTCGAGGCACTGTTCGCCACGCTCGCTTCGTTTCCGCCCGACACAAAAAAGAGGTTAACGGATGAGGGGCTCATTGCACCCACACTCCAGTATTTGTTGCGAAGACATTACGGGGACGCCGGCCGTCCGGAGGAGTACGTCACCCCACGGTCTCATCCCGTAATTTTTAAGGGACAACACATCGGGCTTTCGGACATGGTCGATGCCGCCCGGTCCATGCGGCCCGATGAGATTCCGCCGGTCGTCCGTCTGCGGGTGCTTGAGGAGGATTTTCAACGATCGGAACCGCGGGAAATACGGTTCACCACCCCGGGAGCCATTGCGCGGGCCTTCGGGGAGAAAGGAGGGACTCGTACCATCCACGTCCGTGCTGCGGACAGCGATGGCGTGAATAACCCGGTCGTCCACTGGAAATGGGTACTGCTCCGGGGGGATCGGAAACGGGTGAACATGAACACCCTCAACGAAGACGGATCGGAGGCCCGTATCACCGTTGAGAATCCGTCCGGCCGGGTGGATATCGGGGTGTTCGGGCACAACCGCGTCCGCTGGTCCGCTCCGGCCGTCATCAGTGTGAACGATCAAATTCCGGACTGAGAAGTTTCTGAGAACGCCCTGACCGTGCGCTCAACGGGGCGTGATTTTGTGGGTTCTGCGATACTCGGCCCGGCGCCGGTTGAAAGCTGTGGACTTCTCCCCGCAAAGCGCCCGGAGGTTCCGGAGGAGTTCACTTCCCTCGTATTGGTCGATCAAATTGTTCCTCTCCCGAGGGTCCTTCTTCAGGTCGAAAAGCTGTTCGAACGCCGGCTCTCGATCCGTAAATGTGACGTGTTGCTCCCTGTAGGGGTCGACGCCATGGTACATACGGATATACTTCCACTTGCCTTTCCGGATTCCTTCGGAGAAAGGGGTATCCCGTCCCGTGTAAAGATTTTCGAGAAAAACATGGTTCCTCCACGAAACCTCTTTGCCATACACCAGCGGGACGAGGCTACGTCCCTGCATTTCTGAAGGTTGCTCAATGTTCGCGTAATCGAGTAGAGTGCTCGTAACGTCCAGGCTGAGCACAAGCTCGTTTACAGTGCGACCGCGTTTTCGATCGGAAAGTCGAGGATCATAAATAAAGCACGGGATTTTTGCCGTCAGATCGTAGAGAAGCCCCTTTCCCCCCATGCCGTATTCGCCCATCAAAAGCCCATGATCGCTTGCAAAAATGATCACGGTCTCATCCGCGATGCCCTTCTTTCTTAGCTCGTCCATTAACTGGCCGACCTCATGGTCCAGACCGGTAATTTGCTGATAGTACCGAATATGATGCTCTCGGTTGGTGGATTTGCTGTAGTTATAGGAATAGGTTCTGTTTGCTCG
>CAYXQY010000125.1:0-11150 GCA_964466525.1 uncultured Planctomycetia bacterium | reverse complement strand
CCAAACATTAATACCTTCTGCATGATCTACCCGAAAAATCAAAAATGTATCAAACACGGAAAACGAACGGTATATGAAAGTTTGTAGCAAACGAAGCGCACGACATCGTTAACAGAAATCTTATATTACATGTTCTTTCCAGGGGTTTAAAATGAGAGAATTTCAGTTACCGGACCTTCAGAATCAATTCGTCAAGTAACAAACGAATTGCAACACATAAGATGGGGATGATTTCGTCAATTGTCTCTCCGCCCAAGCCGGCACGGTCGCATCTCATTTCGCACGCGGATTGAATTGGAAGTCAAATTAACCCGCAGGTGATCAACTTCACCGCCGGGAGGGATCGTTGTGGTGGAATTTGCGGAGAAGGACTGTGGGGGTTGTCCAAAGGAAGAGATGAATCCGAATCGTGGGAACTGGACGGATATCGATGTCGTCCCATCCAAATCAGTTTCGGAATGTCAGGGGGAGCCCCTGGATAGATCGAACGGTGCAGGGAAAAGCATCGATGGCGTGTGGGAGTAGGGACGGGCCTTCATTCTGGTTTTGCCCAACAGTACGGGGGGACGGATCAGTATCGGCTGTCTGTTCGGTGGGCGGGTCTGGAGGAGGAGGAGGAGGCTTAAAGCAATGTTAACAATGAACGCACGTCATCGACATTCCTCGTTGTCTCTATTTTCCCGACGCGGATCAAGAGCACCTCGTCGGTTCGTTCCTGGGAATCATGGCGTGCGATCCGTAAGATCAACGTAGTTCCATCATGGAGGCTACCGGGAAATTCGGGTGCTGATCGTATGTGCTAATAAGAATTTGTGCCACTCGTTCTCGTCGTGACAGGGATGATCGGATTTGTGTTCTTTGTAAATAAAGATACAAGAAAACTCGTCTTCCTCTGCCCCGGAATACGAAACCTCAGACCGGGAGGGAATATACCATTGCCGTGAAAAGAAGGGCAAGCAAAGCCGTACCGATCACCATGTACCACGCCCGGAAGCGAATAGCTGCTCTGTGTTCTTCGTCCATGATCGGTTCTTCTCCATCTCCGTCTTCACGCGTACCGCGTGCAGCAAGCCGGACTCATACCCCTTCCCTGTTCTGGCAGAAACCAAGGAGACCCAACCAGAACGGAAAGAACACAGTCAGACGCCAGAGGGCGTTTATGTCGAGGGAAAGTAGCAGGGTTGCAAGAATTATACCGGCCAGAATGGCCGTCAGTCCTCCGTACAGTCGATACCGGCGTTGTGTTGGTCCAATATTGTTCATTCGTTCCTCTTGCAATAGATGCACGCGCAGGAAACGTTGTCGGTGTGATGGAGGGAGGATCCCTGATGCCTTTGGATGATCAGAAACTACTCCTGATTCAGGTCACGGAGGACCGAGCGGACCGATTCCGGGTCCTCCTCCGGAGTGACATCCCGGTTGATGTAAGCAATGGTTCCGTTCCGATCGATCACAAACGTCCAGCGATCGAAGGTTGCGCCCCGAGTAAGGGTCTGTTCCGTGTCGTTGATGATTCGCTGAATGGATCCGCCCTCCCCGATCGGCACCCCAAATTTATGCGCCACCGATCCGTCCGGATCGGAAAGCAGAGTGTAATTGAGGTTGTGTTCCTTCCGGAAGATCTGCAGGTTTTTGACCGGGTCTCCGCTGATGCCGATGACACGAACCCCGAACTGTTCCAGTTGCTTTCGCTGATCCCGGTAAGAGCAGGCCTGTTTGGTACACCCGGACGTCATGGCCGCGGGGTAAAAGAACAGGACAATGGGTTGATCTCCCACCTGTTCGGACAGCGACCATAGGGCACCCGTATGATCATTTAGTTGAAACGAAGGAACGGCATCGCCGTCGGCAGGAGCGTTGTCCGGCGCGGCAACGGCCCCAGACGATGCAAGGAGAAAAATGGAAAACAGAATGGTAAGCGGACCTGTGAGGTATCGATCAAGACTGGAAATAATCATGAACATGCACCATGTGAAACGGACGGAGAAACAGACGAAATGGGGACGAAGAATCAGTTATAGTAACAGGAGATGCTTCTGCGGTCAAAGAAGTGGTTGTAAATTGATGCATCTCATCGTGATATCGAGTGTCCTTAAAAAAACCGGTTTGGAATCAACCCCTGTATCGACAGGTGTAAATCCGGCAGACGGGATCGCTGATTGTGATGAAAGGAAGAGGAATTTTTGGATTCGTCCCTCTGTTTTCCCGGATGTCTCACAGGTAGTTCTCCTCCGAACTTGATTCAGCAACCGTCCAGGAATATCCTCAAAATTCGACGAATGTTCCCAGTGCCCTGGGAGCATTCCGTTTTTCTGTGTATGTTTTTGAATGAAGTTGCCGTAAAAGGAAATGACAGCCCGAATAATCAGAGACGAGCTACTGGTGTTTCTTTTGCTTTTACTTGCAGGATGTACGAGTACGCATGACGGAGAGCTGGGGTGGGTGGACCGGGCCCCGACCGTGGATGACCCGGTGGAAACGGTACGCACCGTTGACGGCACGGCGAAAGGAACATTTATCCTGGGCCTGTTCGGACCGAAGGATATGCATCTGTACGACCGGGCGAGACGGGAGCTGGTGGACCGGGCGGATCTGGAGGAGAACCAACATCTGGTCAGCCGGTCCCTGGATGTGACGACCGCGAAGTTTCCTCCCGAACTTGATCTGGGATTTGTTTTGAACCCGATCAAAATCGTTCCAATTTACTACCAGAAAACCGTTCACGTCTCTGCGGAGGTTGTTCATCCCATTGAGAAGGACCAATCGTAAGGTTCTGGTTTTGCACGTGTGTCGCTGAAAGACGGGTGATTTCCGAACTGTACCGTGCCGTATCGCCGTTTCCGACAGGGGTCTGAAGAATTGTATGGCGTCTTATCTGTACAGTTTGTGAAAAGCAAGGTACGAAGCGATAAGCACACTGGCCATCGCCCAGGCCAGAATGGTTGTAAAGGGTACGCCGACGTAAAGCACCCAGCCCATGATCGTCGGACACAGGGCCGTTGAAGCGACCGTAAACGATTTGAACAGTGACCGCACGGTTCCGAGAATACTCGTTCCATACAGTTCAGCAAACAGAGCTGATTTCAGGTTGCTGCCGGCCCCGAGGGTCATGCCCATACACCCGAGGTAAACAAATACCGACCAGTTTCCCGAATGAAAATATGCCGCAAGGAATCCCAACCCGAGGGGTATCAGGTAAAACGGAAACAGGCGTCGTGCGGTGAAGAGATCGATCAAGGGACCGACCGTCAGCGAGAACAGGATCCGTCCCACCGCGAAACCCACGAACGCCGAGGCCATCAGCTGTTTTGACCAGTGAAATTGCTGCCCGAGCTGGACCTGATAGAGAAGAAGTCCAGTGGCCCAGAAACCGGGCAGGACCACGGAAGGTACAATGAACCAGAAACGACTTTCAGTAAGTAGAGAAGTGTAGCTGGTTGAAGAATTCGAAGCGCTTTGAGAATCACGGTCCGTACGTTCACAGTTCGTCGTCTTCTGGTTTGCATCATACCGCAGGAGCACCCCCATCAGGGGGATAAATAACAGAAGAAGGCTTCCGGTGATGCTCCACCAGGCCATGCGCCACGAAACATACCCGAGGAACATCGTAAACAGCAGCGGAAGTGTGCCCTCACCCATTGGATACCCGAGGTTCGCAATGCTGAGGGCCCGTCCGCGTCCCCCGGTATACCTGCGGGCCATCGCCGTCCGTGCCGTGTGACTGGACAGCCCCTGACCGGTCAGGCGGAGCAGGTAGAGCGCCAGGAACAAAACAGCTATGTGATAGGACAGGGCCACCGTTGCGCTGGCAAGGGCAAGCCCACCCAGCACAAGCAGGCCATACCGCTTAAGAGACATACGATCGATCCATGCCCCGGCATAGGGAATCGTCAGGGCACTGCCCAGCGTCGCGGCGGAGTACATCGTGCCATAGGTCGCTTCGGTCAGACCGAAGACTTCCTGAAAATACGGCACGAACAGGGAGAGGAAAAACGTCTGGCCGAAGCTAGACAGAAGCGCAAATGAGATGCCGATCGACAGTGGACGAAGTTCCGCCCATGCGAACGACATGTAATTCAGGGAAAGGGATGAAACCCGCCGCGCGGCAATTTTTAAATCGTCGACGGACATTCGGGGTATGCTTCGAATGAAGAACGACGAACGGCCGGAAAAGATTCGTAGTAGGGCACGTGCTCCGGGGGTGTGGCGGCACCGGCGCGCTCAAGTAATGAGGAAATTAGGGGCGCCTCCAGAATGTGCTACCGGTGAAAGCCGTTTTCATCAGATGGTGCGGGTATCCAGTAGGTGTTCACAGCACATCCGGACCGGACGCGCTTCAATATCGGAAACGCATATTCCGGCTATGCAAGTGAAATGTCTGGAATTCTAATCGTTTTATGACACCTGTTCAACCCCCTGAGTGACCGCAGATACGAGGTCTCAGTGTATCCCCTGGACGCCAGAGTAAAATTCACCGTTATATCCGGGCCGGTGGTATCGATAGGGAACAAACAATACACTGAAGGAATCGGGGATACAATACCGATAAACCGATGTCATGGATCGATGTTATTTGTTACGCCAGAAGTTTGAAATTCCGTTTCACTTCAAGGAAGAATGAGTAAGAAAGCTTACATGTACGTCCACGTAGAATGCGCCGGTGAACGGCCGTCCGAACGTATGAATAACGATATACATTCCGAAGTTATTACCCTGTACGACACCGACCGTGATCGGCTTGAAAAGGTTGCTATCATTCACAACGAGCAGCATTTCGGTGGGAACGTAAACGGTTTGCGTGATACCTATCCTTACCCTGAAAGCAACTGTCCCTGCAACGGAGAAAGACCGGCTGTCCGTGCCTGGAATGGGGAGGAGATATTCATGGTACCGTACGAGGAGTGGGCCGGTGATCCGGAGGTGTCGGTTCTGTACCTGAATTCCCGTGAGGATCAGCTCTTACGGGGCAAAACGAGTTCACTTCATCCGCTCCATCAGTTCGTTCGAACTATATTTGAGAAAGCAGGCTTTACTTAACCCTCAGTCCGTTGAGGAATGGTCCCTGAGTTCTGTAAATCAACCATTTGTACCTACTTCCCGATACAACGACATGGTGTTCCAGCCAGGGCCGGCCCGAAACCGGGGGAATCCCCTTCCGGGGGACAGATACGAACCGAACAGGAATCCGGCATGAGCCATCCCGTAATCGATTTAAATGGAAGGTACTGTTTATAATCCGGTCCCCAGATGGTTCCCTGCATCAACGTTTTGAAATCAAATTTCATACCGGTAAGAATTAATGTTGAAGAAATCCTCAGATAGGTGGTGATAACTCCTGATTTTTCGTCGTCGATTTGATCCGGAGTCAACCAGAAAGAGTATCGATTTGAAGTTTCTTACGGCAATCAGATGAATAAAATGAGCCCGCACACCCGTTCGCGTTTGGTTCTTCCGTCCGTTCTCGCACTTCTGTTTCTGATGCCGGTGGAACCCCCTGCCGCCGCGCAATCGGAGGGGACCGGCGAGCAGCCAAACGTTCTGTTTATTTTTACGGACGATCAGGGATGGAAGGACGTGGGGGCGTACGGTGCGGAAGATCTGCACACCCCGAACATGGACGAGCTGGTACAAAACGGCATGAAATTTAACCGGTTCTATACAAATAGTTCTGTATGCAGTCCCACCCGTGCGTCCGTTATGACCGGTCGGTATCCGGACCACGTGGGGGTGCCCGGTCTGAACAGGACAAACGACAACAACAACTGGTCCTACCTCAATCCGAACGAAACCCTGATTGCCGACCCCCTGAACGAGGCCGGATACCACACGGCGATCATCGGAAAATGGAACCTGGGTTTAGAGAAACCGAACCGGCCGAACGACCACGGGTTCGATTATTTTCACGGATTCCTGGGCGACATGATGGACGATTACCGGACGCACATACGGAACGGAAAAAATCTGATGCGTCGGAACACAACAAAAATCGATCCGGACGGACATGCCACGGAACTGTTTTCCGACTGGGCGATCAACTATGTGAAAAAACGGGCTGAAAAAGACAATCCATGGTTTCTTTACCTCCCATACAACGCACCCCACTTTCCCATTCAACCCCCCGAAAAATGGCTGGAACGTGTGAACAAACGAGAGGAGAGTATTTCATCAAAACGTGCGAAGCTTGTGGCGTTCATTGAGCACCTGGACCATGAAATCGGTCGTGTTGTCGACGCCCTGAAAGCATCCGGACAGTACGAGGACACGATGATCATTTTTTCCTCCGACAACGGAGGAGACGGAGCTCGAGGTGGACGGGTGGGGCCGCACCGTGGATACAAGAAAGACCTGTACGAAGGAGGCATTGCGGTTCCGATGAGCGTGACCTGGCCCGGACATGTAGAACCCGGAACTGAAACTGACCTGATTTCCGCAACCATCGATCTGTATCCGACCATACTGGACGCCGCCGGAGCAAGCATTCCGGACCACCGCGACGGCGTCTCTCTGTTACCGACCCTGCTCGGAAACGAACAAACCCTCGACCGGCATCTTTTTTTCGTCCGCCGGGAAGGGGGTGGAGGGGACTGGGGCCGTGCGCACTACGCCGTGCGCCGTGGAAAGTGGAAACTCGTTCAGAATCGACCGTTCCAGCCCCTTGAACTGTACAACCTCGAAGAAGATCCCCGCGAACAAAACGACGTTTCGGATCAGCACCGGGGCGTCTTCAACTCCATGGCTAAGGCCCTCCAGCGCCACATTCAGAAATCAGGCCGTACTCCCTGGCAGCCCCCTGAGGACAAATAAACCGAACCTTGTTTTCACCCGGGACGAATATGAATTGACGGATTTGAACGACTCTTCCGGGGCCTTTCCGAGCAGGGTTTCAAACACATTATTTGAAAAAACTGAAGTTCCAGAATAGAATATCTACCAATGCGTTTTATTTCATTTTCTGGGCCTGTAAAGATAGGGGGGATCATATGCCGGATCGTGATTTCGTTCACCTTCATACCCACAGCCATTTCAGCCTTCTCCGCGCACCCTGTCGCATAGACGATCTGGTTGATCGGGCGGTCGAGGATGACATGCCCGCCCTCGCCCTGACGGACATGGGCAATATGTTTGGAACCATCGAATTTTACAAAACCGCGAAGGAAGCCGGGATCAATCCAATTATCGGGTGTGAGCTGTTTGTCGCTCCCGATATGCATTCAAAGAATCCTTCGGGGACGGACCGTGAGAATCGCCACCTGACGATGCTCTGTAAAAATCAGACGGGCTATCGGAACCTGATCAAACTGGTGACGAAAGGGTACCAGGAAGGGTTTTACTACGATCCCAGGGTGGATTTTGATTGTCTGTCGGATTATGCCGAAGGATTGATCTGTCTCAGCGGGTGCTGGAAATCAAAGCTGAATACCTCCCTGCTGGTCGGGGACATGGAGGAGGCCCGGGAGACAGCACGCAGGTATCGGCAACTCTTCGGAGACGACTATTATATAGAACTGAACCGTCATGGGAGGGAGGGGGAGGAGACCGCCGTACAATCCGCGGTCGATATCGCAGAGGACCTGAATATTCCCATCGTGGCGACGAATGACGTGCATTACATGGAGCCGGATGATGGGCTTGCACAGCAGGTTGTGACCTGTATACGGACCAACACGAAGTTGAACGAGGTCCGACAGCGGTCCCTGCCAACGGATGAGTTTTACATGAAACGTACGGACCAGATGATTGAGCTGTTCGACGATCTTCCCCGGGCCATTGAGAATACGGTGAAAATCGCCGAACAGTGCCACGTGGAATTACCGCTGGACACGTATCATCTTCCAGTGTACGACGAGGAGAACGACGAGGCGGAGATCCTTGAGGAACGATGCCGCGAACGACTGCACGAGAAATACGATGAAGTTACGGAGGAGATTGAGGAGCGTCTTGCCCACGAGCTGAATACGATCGAGGATATGGGGTTTCCCGGGTATTTTCTGATTGTGCAGGAGCTGGTACAGGAGGCGAAAGATCGAAACATCCCTGTCGGTCCGGGACGGGGGTCCGCTGCCGGGTGCCTTGTCAGTTATCTGCTCGGGATTACCGGGATCGATCCGATCGAGCACGATCTAATATTTGAACGATTTTTAAATCCCGGACGGCACGAGATGCCGGATATCGATATTGATTTCTGTAAGGACCGGCGGGACGAACTCATCGAATATACCCGGCAGAAGTACGGGGAGGAACGCGTTTCTCAAATCATTACCTTCGGTTCGATGAAGGCCCGCGCCGTCGTGCGTGACGTGGGTCGTATTCTGGGCATCCCGCTGAAGGAAGTGGACGAGATCGCAAAGCGGATTCCATCGGAGGTGGGTATTACCCTGGACGAGGCGTGGGAGCAGGAACCGAAGTTACGGCGGCTGATTGAAAATGGCGGGGAGACGTATCAGAAGTTATGGGATCTCAGTCAGCGCCTGGAAGGACTGAACCGCAACGCTGGAAAACATGCCGCCGGCGTGGTGATTGGAGATAAACCCCTTACCGAATACTGTCCTCTTTTTGTCAGCGACAAAGGAGAAACCACGCAATTCGACGGGGACGCCGTGGAGGAGGCCGGGCTTCTGAAGATGGATTTTCTGGGATTGAAAAACCTAACACAGATCGAAAATGCCCTGCAGATGGTTGAGGAGCAGTCCGGGAAACGTCCGGATATCGAGGAGGAGCCGTTCGACGACGAAGCCACGTACGACATGCTTCAGGAAGGACGTGCGACCGGTGTGTTCCAGCTCGAATCCGAGGGCATGATGAACCTGTGTCAGCGTCTGCAACCGGACTGTTTCGATGACGTTATCGCGCTTCTCGCGCTGTATCGTCCCGGTCCACTCGACAGTGGCATGGCCGACGATTACGTGAATCGAAAACACAACCCGGACGAGATCTCTTATCCGCATCCGAAACTAAAGGACATCCTGGAACCGACGTACGGGGTGATGATTTACCAGGAACAGATCATGAAAGCGGCGAGTAAACTGGCCGGTTTCAGCCTCGGGGAAGCGGATAAACTTCGGAAAGCAATGGGCAAGAAAATCCCCGAGTTACTCGAGAAATATCGGAAAAAGTTTGTTGAAGGGGCCGTCGAGCGGGACGTGGAGCGGGAAACCGCCGCGAATCTGTTTGACAAAATTGAAAAGTTCGGACGGTACGGGTTTAACCGGTCACACAGTGCGGCGTACGCGATGATCACCATGCAGACGGCCTACCTGAAAGCGAATTATCCGGTCCCGTATATGTCCGCCCTGCTTACCAGCGCCCGTGACAATACGGATAAACTTTCGGAGTACATTGACGAAGCGCGCGAAATGGGGATCGAAGTACGGCCCCCGGACATTAATGAGAGTGAAGTACACTTCAGCGTCGCGGGGAAACAGGCGATACGGTACGGTCTTGCCGCAGTGAAACAGGTAGGGGAGAAGGCCGCTCGAGACATCGTCGAAGCCCGAAAAAACGAATCTCCGTATCAGTCGGTGTTCGATCTCTGCTCACGGGTCGACCTGTCACTGGTGGATGCCGGGTGTCTGGAGGCCCTTGTCTGTTCCGGGTCTTTCGACTCCCTTCACGACTCCCGAGCCAACCTGTTCAACTCACTGGACCTTGCGTCCGAATACGGTGCGCGGGCCCAGCGTGATCAAGAGCGCGGTCAGCAATCACTGTTCGGGGAGTCGGAACAGCAGGCGATGCAACCGGATCTCCGGGAAGGGTTTTCCTGGGCGGAGGATGAACGGATTGCTCGAGAAAAGGACGTGTTCGGGTTTTATCTCCAGCGCAGTCCCCTGACCAGGCATGCTTCAATCCTTCGATCATTGAGGACCCGGACAATTTCCGAGGTCCGAGCAGCGGTGCCCGAACAGCCCGTTCGTATTGGAGGGATGGTTACCTATACCCGGGAATTACGCATCAAAAACGGTCAGCATGCCGGGGAAACGATGCTTGTCTTCCGACTGGAAGGCACGGAAGGAGACGAACTTGAGTGTGTAATGTTTTCGGACGAGCTGGAGGAATACGGACATCGCGTCTTTGAGGATAGCGTGTTGCTGGTCGAAGGAACGGTGCGAAAACGAAACGACGACGTGTCCTTTACCGCCGAGCGTGTTGAGCTCGCGGACCGTGCGGTTCGACACTTTGTGAATGGATTTGAGGTTGAGCTTGGAACCGTGCAGGATCAAAAGCTGCAGCAGATTCAGGACGTGCTGACGCGACATCAGGGGTCTGCTTCGATGTATTTTCGGGTGAATGGGGATCAACGGGGCGCCGTGCGTCTCGAGGCCTCCGAGGAGTGGAAGGTGCATCCCAGTGAATATTTCCTGGAGGATCTTAACGAGGTCCTACCCGATCAGCAGATTTCAGTATACACCAGGTCCGTGACGATTTCCGGGGAGGGACGGTAAGAAGGAATGCGCGGGTGCGCTCACGTAATGACAGGAAGTCTGCGTTGATAGCAGCGAAAGGTGGTTCGTCTGTGGAACCTGTACGTGGGGTGAGAACAGGATGGGGCTTGACGTGTGAACTGTAATCCACGGGCAAAAAAATGCCCGGGGACCCCCCGGGCATTTCACCTCTCAACAAAAAATTAAACCGTGGATTATGCCGCTTCCATTTCCACCTTGTACTCTCCCTTACGGGCGGCCTGGGTCAGGCGAAGACGTTCTTTGAAGGCGTCCTGAGCGGCCGGAACGTTCTCCGGATTGCCCTGCCAGGTGTTGGGGGCCGGCCCCTGCAGGGCTCGACCGAAGGAGAAGCTGAGTTCCCACGGCTGTTCCCCCTGACGGTTGATCGCGTTCAGGTTTTCAGATGCCTGTCTGGGGGATTGTCCGCCGGACAGGAAGACAACACCCGGGACCTCTTCGGGAACGGTTTTCTGGAACGTTCGAATGGTTGCTTCGGCAATCGCTTCGGGACTGGCCTGGTCCGGACAATCCTCCCCCGGCAGCACCATGCTGGATTTCAGAAGCATTCCCTTCAGGTCGATGTCGTACCGATCGAGTTCATCAAAGATCATGTCGAGTGTTCGGGTGGTGACTTTTTCCGCCGTGTCAATGTCGTGATCCCCGTCGATCAGCACTTCCGGCTCGACGATGGGAACAAGACCGGCGTCCTGT
>CAYXQY010000124.1:0-11164 GCA_964466525.1 uncultured Planctomycetia bacterium | reverse complement strand
ACTGCATGGCGGGTTTCGACGGACGGTTTGCTATTCTGGAAACCTTGTTCCTGGACGACGAAATCCGCAAAATGATTAGTGACGGGGCCACAAGTCACGAACTCAAAGAATACGCCATTGAAGAACTGGATATGATGACCCTGCGTCGTTGCGGGCTCAAGAATGTGATCAAAGGAAAAACGTCCCTGGATGAAGCACTGCGGGTGACCATGTCCGACTGATTCGCACCCTGGTTCAGGACCTTTTTTACGTTATTTGACTCAGAAACGATGGCCAATCAGAGGACGGCTGCCGGAAGTGCGTCTTCGGACGAACCGGGCTGGAACCGGTTATGGGGTCTTCTGCCTCCGCCGAAGCCTCGAGTAGGGACAGAGGATATTGCGATTTTTACCCGTCAGCTTTCCACGATGATATCAGCAGGGATCCCCCTGATGGAATCACTGGACGTCCTCGCCCAGCAGCAGGAAGATCCCGGATTCGAACGCGTACTGAACGAAATCGTCGACGATGTCCGTTCCGGGGAAGACTTTTCCTCTGCTCTCAGTAAATATCCCAACCAGTTCACGAAAATCTACGTCAGCATGGCGGAAGCCGGGGAGGCCAGCGGGAACCTCGACACCGTTCTAACGCGCCTTGCGGAATACATGGAATCCGCCGAGCAGCTCAAGCGTGAAATTAAGTCCGCTATGACCTACCCGGTGATCTCTCTGTTTTTAATCATTGCGATCTCCATGGGGTTGATGATCTTTATCGTGCCCCGGTTCAAGAAGATTTTTGACTCCATCGGGGGCGGCATGGATCTTCCCGGTATCACGCGGGTGACGCTGGCGGTCAGCTTATTTCTGCAGAGCTATTATCTCTATGTGTTTTTCGGTGCACTTGTTCTTTACGGCTTGTGGTATTTTTACACCAGTACGGATATCGGGGAGTGGCACTGGCACTGGTTTTTACTGAAATTACCCATATTCGGACCGCTGTTCCGAAAGGTTGCCATCGAGCGGTTCGCCCAGACCTATGCGACGCTGATACGCAGTGGTGTGCCCATTCTCGGGGCGCTTGAGATTACCGCAGAGACGGCCGGAAACCGGGTCATTGAGGATGCTGTTCTGGAATCCAGGGAAGAGGTTCGGCAGGGAGAACACCTTGGACCACCTCTTGAAAAAACCGGTGTGTTCCCGATCATGGTCACGAAAATGATCGAGATCGGTGAGGAAGCCGGAGCGCTTGAGGAACTCCTTGAAAAGATTGCAGAGTTTTACAATCAGCAGGTGGAAGCAACGGTCGACCAGCTGACCAGCCTGATCGAACCAATTTTGATTTCGTTGATGGGGGTCATTGTGGGGGGGATCGTTCTTGCCATCTTCCTGCCCATTCTCAACATCCAGTCGGCATTGCAATAGTCACGAAACGATGACGCCTTTATGAGCGGTCCGAAAGCTTCTTCCCTGGATTCCGAACACCCCGCCAGAAAACGTCTCCTCCTGCTAATTATCCTCCGTTTCCTGATCTGTTTTCTGGGATTACTTTATCTCAACTTATCCTATATACAAACTTTCAGCACAATTCGGCCTCACTACATGACGCTGTTCGGGGGGTGTGGAGTGAACCTGATTTACCTGATCTGGTTGAAATATGGACGATGGTATCGTGCTCTCTCCTTCACACAGATTTTCGTCGATCTCATTCTCGAGGGAATCATCGTTTACCTGACCGGTGGGGTTTTATTTAGTGTCTTCTCCTTCTTGTTTTTCGCCACGGTCCTGTACACACCATTATATACAGGTCCCCGGTATGGCATGCTTTCCGCGTCATTCGCCACGATTTTACTGAGCGCAATTTCTCTTGCGTACTTTTTATCCACGGAAATTCCCTTTCAACTACCTTATGTACAGGAGCGTTACCTCGGGTTATTTACCCGGGAGCTGAATTTCGTTCTGCCCTATCTGGCGTCCTTCGGATTTTCACTCCATCTTGTCGGATACTTAGCCGGGCATCTTGTCCGCCGGGTGGGCCTTCAGGAGTTCCTTACAAGGGAGATCCTTGAAAACATGCGGGAAGGGGTTGCAGCTGTTGACACCCAGGGGCGTCTGTACGTTTTAAATGAGATAGCGGAACGTTATCTCGACCTTCGAGATACGCAACTGGGCAAGCCCAAACGGATCGAAAAACTACGGCCGGAAACCTTCTGGTCCACGGTCTATCGGTCTGTTCGGGAGGGCCGGGGCGGTCGCTGGGATGTTGCCGTTCCTCACCGTCAGGGCCGTCAGAAACACCTTGAGGTGACCCTCAGTAGCGAACCGGTTCAGCTTTCCGGTCATTTTACGCAGGAAAATGTGTTTTTCCTTTTCCTTCGGGACATCACCCCGCGTATTGAGGCGGAACGTCAGCGAAGACGGGCCGAAAAATTAGAAACAGTCTCCAATCTCGGCGCGTCCATCGCTCATGAAATTCGCAACCCGCTATCCTCCATTCAGAGCGCGATACAAAAGGTTCGTAATGATCAAGCAGCGAAGAATCGGAACACGGATAATCATCAGTTACTGGACATCATGACCCGGGAAACGAAACGTGTCAACCGAATTATTACCGATTTCCTTGATTTCTCGAAGGACAAAGAAATCAATCGGACAAACGTGGAAGTTCGAACCCTTCTCGAAACCGTGGGTCGGATGACGAAACTATCCTCCGAAGATTGTGAGGTGGATATGCAATTTGACCTTGAGGAAGAATTAACCATGAACGTGGACCGGGATAAGGTGAAACAGGTGTTTTATAATTTATTGAACAACGCACTTGAGCACGCGGATAACGGCGGAACGGTTGTAGTAGAGGGGTTCAAAGAAGCCCGTCGAACACTTACAAAAAAAGCACGTGGAGAACATACCGACCACAGGTCGATCGGGACCACATTTCGCATTCTGGACGATGGCCCGGGGATTCCAAAGGAAGAACTCGATCACATTTTCGAACCGTTTTACAGTTGTACGGAGGATGGGACCGGTTTGGGACTTGCAATCAGCTCCCAGATTGTTCACCGGCATAGTGGAACCATCGAGGCCAGGCGGCGGACCGGGGGGGGAACATGCTTTGAATTATGGATTCCGGATCGTTCCATTCCGGCGGACATGAATGAAGGTTAAGCGACGACTGAACTCATTTACATCATCAATTGAGCTCGTTTCGTTATGAGTGCTGCAGACGTTCATATTTTTTCACTGCAAGAAGCCCGGGAAACCCTTCCTCTCATACGGCCGATTGTGGAGGATGTACTGGCATGCCATCGGAAGTTAAATAAGTTACTGAAGGAAAATCGCGTAGAACATTATGAAAACAAGGGGGATGGAGAACCCATCGTCTCCTCCAGCAACGATCAGGTGATTGCAAATTATCGCCAGAACTTGACGGAATACGTACACGAACTGTACGATCTGGGGGCGGAAATCCATGAGTTTGACCGGGGACGCGTGGACTTCCCCACTGCATTAGATCACCGGGTCGTGTACCTGTGCTGGGAGTCTCAGGATGATGATATTTCCCACTGGCATGAAACGTATGCGAGTTGCCTGAAGCGCAAGCCGATTGAAGGGGTCGGGTTTGACGAGCAGTGATTCATCCCGGTTGCGTGGGTTCTGGGAGATCCAAACCATGAGGCATCCGTTTACGGGTGTTTGCACAAGAGCTTGGTTCGCCGCTCCGAGTCTTACGTTTTATTGATTTTTTGTCATCATTTATCTAAGATTAGGTTCTTCTTAAATGGCAGACGTATACGATAGGGGGCTGGCCCGCAGACGAAATTGATGCATGATCTTATCTCTTTGTCTCTCACATTTTGGACCGGTCGAGAACCGTAACATTCGTCGTGTATTGAACCGGTAGCTCCCAACCCGGTGTTTCATTCAGGGATAAGATGATGTGGACTGTCCATCCCGTTCATATATTTAAAACACTGCTCAGATATGGTTGACATTTATCCATTCAAGGGGTATCGATACAACATGAACCATCCGGAACTATCCGGATTAGACGCTCCTCTGGACGATCTCATCACGCAACCCTACGACAAAATATCAGACGAAATGCAGGAAGCATATTATGAGTTGTCCCCGTACAACTTTGTTCGACTCATCCAGAACAGGGGGTCGGATATTGAGACGCTACCGGAAGATCCGTACAGGCAGGCCGGGGCCATCCTTGAACGATGGAAGAACGACGAAGTTCTGACCCGGGATCAGGAGCCGGGTTTTTACATTTACGAAACACGGTTTATCGATGGTCTTGGTAACGAGAGGCGGCGGACCGGTTTCTACGGACTCGCCGGTCTGGAAACTTTTGGCGATGGGGACGTACATGCTCACGAGCATACCATGTCCGGTCCAAAGGCGGACCGTTTGAAATTGCTCGAATCCACGGGTGCCAACCTGGAACCGATTTTCTTCCTGTACGAGGACGAGGAGGAATCGGACGTTCGGGAGTTGCTTGAGCAACTGACCCGGAGGGAGGCAGAGGCTACCGCCCGGGTCAATGAGGACGAGGAACACCGGATCTGGCACGTGACGGATGAGGACGTTATTTCCCGTTTTCAGAAGGCCCTGCAACAACGATCCGTGGTCATTGCTGATGGACATCATCGATATGAAACGGCCCTGAATTACTGGCAGAAACTTCGCGAACAGGATGATCCGGCTGCCCCGGAAGCGAGTACACGTATGGGGGTGTTTATCAGTGCACGGGATCCCGGTTTGTACATCTTCCCCTCGCATCGGGTCGTACGCGGTCTCGATGAGTTCAACTACACCAAACTCAAAAGTTCACTTGCGGACACGTTTGAAACGAAAGTTTATCCACTGGAATTCGACGACCCGGAGAAGGTGGACCGACAGAAGCAGGAGTTTCTTGAAGATATCCGATTTGAAGGGGTTGACACCCATGCGTTCGGCGTAGTTTCCTCCCGGGCGAAGGAACTTTTACTGCTGAAACTTCATCCGGAGGATATCCCCCGGGACGCCTTTCCCCGTGATCGCAGTGAGCGCTGGATCCAACTGGATGTTAACCTGCTGAGCACCCTCGTACTTGAACGTGAACTCGGGATCACACCCGAGGATGTGGAGGCGGGTACCTATCTCAGTTACCACCGACATTCGGAAGAGGTCTTTAACGAAATTGAGAACGGAGACGCACAGGTGGGATTTGTCCTGAACCCCACCGGGGTTCAGGAAGTGCTGGACGTGGCATCAGCCGGTGAACGAATGCCTCAGAAATCGACGGACTTCTTTCCCAAAATTCCCAGCGGGCTTGTCTTTCGTCAGATCGAAGCCTCCGAGTCGTAGACGTTTACATCTCCAGTTTGGCCCCATCCCACCATGTCCGAAAACCGCGTGAGAGTACTTGTTCTTGTCGCCGCCGGGACAAACTGTGACCGGGAAACCGTTCGAGCATTCCGGCGAGCAGGGGCGGAAGCGAAGCGGGTTCATGTTCATGAGTTAATTGATGTTCCGGAAATGCTCCAGCACTACCAGATTATAACGATACCGGGGGGGTTCAGCTATGGTGACGACCTGGGGGCGGGTCGAATTTTCGGAAACGAAATCCGTTTTTTACTCGGAGAAACCGTACAGGACTTCGTGGAAAAGGGGGGATTGGTGCTTGGTATTTGCAACGGGTTCCAGGTGCTCGTTCGCGCCGGGTTACTGCCTGGATTCCAAAAAGACCGTCAGACCGTAACGCTTGCGGAAAATGACTCCGGACGCTTTGAGTGCCGGTGGACTCACCTTGAGGTTTGCAACTCAACCTCGGACTTCCTTCCAGATTCTATCGACTCACTTTTCCTTCCGGTTGCGCATGCGGAAGGAAAATTCATTCCCGGCGGGAACGGAACGACCCGTTCGGAACATCTCGTTCGGATACTTGAGGAACAGAGTCAGGTCGTTCTAAAATACAGATCTCCATCACACGAACCGGCATCCTACCCGTGGAATCCAAATGGGTCCGTGCATGACATCGCGGCGATCTCGGATTCCACCGGTCGTATCCTCGGCATGATGCCGCATCCGGAGCGGTTTTACGAACAGTTTCAGCACCCTGCATGGCAACGGGGTCAGGTTTCGTCTCCCCCGGATGGATTATCCCTGATACAGAACGGTGTGGAGGCGGCTGAACAACGTTTGTAGGGGACCGTTGAAGAGGGGTGCTCCGGATCTTACGTCCCTGGAACAATAATATCACTATCCATGCCGTCTGTTGCCTGATCCCGGTTCGCTGAATCGGTCCCTTTCCCGGAGCCCTGTTCTTTTAATCGCCGCACTCGAAGTTTGCCGTCTTGACGTTCGACCGGTGTCCATCCCTCCAGGTTGTATTCACTGTAAAATTCGTTCAGTACCTCACCGTAATCCAGGTCCCTCCGGTCACACCAGTCAAAGAAAGCGGAGATACATGTAATGAAATCTTCCTTGACTTCCTGAACCTTTTCCGAAGATCGATCCGATTCAAACAGGGTGTTCAAAATATCTTCCAGTGCTTCGGCAAGGGATGACGGTGCGCTTTCCGGCGACATGACCTGACCGGTGTGGGTTTGTTCCAGGTATCGGATCGCATCCTTCACAACACGCTCCGCCCGTTTTGCGTCCGATGATGAGTTAAATTTCCAGTGTATTACGTCGAGCATCATGAAAAGAATGTTGAGGCCCGTCTGTCCGCCCGGCACGGACGGTCCGGTGCCCGACATGACGTCGTTGCGAAGCCAACTGGCCAGGTCAGATTCCTCGAAAGCACTGGAGGAAAAGAAGGAATCTGCATTTGTCTTCATGGCTTTCTCCAGCCAGCGGCAATTCACCGGACAATCAATGTCCGTCAGGCGATGTCGCCCACAGCAGCGGGAGCAGATCTTTCCGTCCAGCGCCGGGCACACCCGTTCTCCCTTCCGTTTTTCGCCGTATACACACGTGCTCATGACATCAGTTCGGCAGCCCGATCACGGATGTGAGACGGAGCAAGTCCCTGATGAGGCACGTGCTCCCATATGCCACCACCGCCCTCCCGAACGACGCCTTTGTGTCCGAAACGAGGAGACAGTCCACGCTCCGCAAGCCATTTCGCATACCGGTTGCCGATCCCGGTTTTTTCATTCTGCGCTTCCACAAACAGCACAGCGGGGGACGAACCGACCCGCTCTAGCATGTCCTCGTCCGGGACGTTTAACGTGGGCTTGTTGACCAGTCCGGCATCGATTCCTTTCTGTTTAAGCTGTTCCACCGCGTCCAGACTGCGGTAGAGCATCTCGCCGTAACTCACCACGTACCCGTCTTTGCCGTCCCGGATTAATTCATCTTCTCCCGGCGTGAACTCATATCCGTTGTCTCGATCAAACCGTTTTTTCCCCTGTTCGTCGAGTATATAGGGAACTTTTGAGCGAATGGTAAAGACGATCCGAATGCCTCTGTCGTTGAAAATGGACCGTAAAACAGCATCCACCTGATTCGGATCCGCCGGATAGTACAGACGGGTGTTGTCCTCGTAAAATCCGTTGTCGAGGGAAGCGATGTTCACGCCGTAGTGGCAGTTGCTGTCTGCAATCCAATCCACGCCGGCATGTGAGAAATGACAGAGCACGTCGCGATCGTTCAGGCGAGCCATCGACACTTCGGAGAGAATCATCTCACTCCCGAAGACCGAAAAGGTCGCAAAAATACCCTGGTTTCCCTCCTTTTCGCCGAAACCGGCCGCTGCAGAAAACAGGCCGCGTTCCATGACGCCCCCCTTTACGTAACGCTCGGGGTATTCTTCTTCGATCTGACTGACCCGCGTGGACCCCCCGAGGTCGGCGCTGTAGATCATGAGGTTGTTTCGTCCTTCCGGTCCGATATCGTCCATGATCTCCAGCAGTGAATCGCCAAACGCCGAGCGATTGTAATTAATTTCGTCGGAACAACCCCGATACGCGTCCGGATCCTCCTGCTGAACCGGGTTGCTTATCTCCGGGGCCTGTTCAATCATCTCCACAGCGTGATTGTGTCCGCGTTCATTCAGATATTCGATAGCGTCCTCCGGACTGATTGCGTCGTGACCTTCAGTTGACCCCTCAATCCCCGGAACATTCGGGGCCATCACGCGGGTGTTGACAAATGCGGACGGGCCGCTGTACGTGAGGATTGATCGAATCTTGTCGTAGGTCCCCTGAAGTTCCATGGAACGCCCGACATCCAGTTCCTCGACGTTCATGCCATGTCCTTTGAGCGTTTCAGCGACGCTGAATCCGGGCAGGTACTGACGGGGATACCCTTCGATCGTTACGTCATTATTATCGACGATGACGGCAACATTGAGGTCATGTGCAACTGCGATTCGAGCCGCTTCCGCGTCATTTCCTTCCTGCTGTGAGCCATCGCTCCCGAATACGATCACCTGGTCACCCGTACGGTGAGCAATGCCGTTCGCGTCCGCCCACATGTGGCCCAGCCGGCCCGAGCTGAACTCAATGCCGAGTTCGTCGTCAAGCTCCGGGTGGCCCGGCAGTCCGCTGTCGTACTCACGGTAGTGCAGTAGGTCTTCCGGCGAAAGCTTTTTGTTCTCGTCAAGAGCCGCCATAAGATAGTGGATGGCGACTCGATGCCCCGCTTCATCATACATTGTCGGATGGATGTCCTCGTTCGGCCCCCGTATGACACCATCCGCTATCAGCATCTCCGGCACGATACTGTAAGCGCCCCCTGTGTGGCCTCCAACCCCTTTCGCATTCGCATAGGCCGTAAAAAAGATAATCGCATCACGACACAGGTTCACGTTGGTTTCAAGCTGTTCCAGCTGCTCGGAAGAAAGGGTCTCATCGGACAGGTCAATTTCGACCGGGCGGTACGTTGACAGATCAATCGGAAACTCCTCATCCATGGGCCCAGAGCAAGAATCTTATGAGAAATATCCACGAGAGAGCTTCTTCATAATTTACAATCTTCCTGCCAAGTGTAGGCCAAACAATTGTTTAATTCAATACGAAA
Source organism: uncultured Planctomycetia bacterium (assembly GCA_964466525.1). Lineage (GTDB taxonomy): Bacteria > Planctomycetota > MHYJ01 > CAYXQY01 > CAYXQY01 > CAYXQY01. The sequence continues at coordinate 2,177 of CAYXQY010000124.1, read as the reverse complement.
CCGGTATATCCCGTTTTATTCGTGAAGGACTTGATACATGAATTTATATTTTTTTCGGTCAGTTTTTCGTTCAGGAGGGTCTATATTTGTGCCTATGAGTAAACATTACGTATACCAGAGCAAAAAAAACCGGGAAGCGGAAAAGGATCCGCTTCCCGGCGTAAAACTGAATTTCCCATGAGACGTTAACGGACCTCTGATGTTGTGGTTCCGCCTCGTTCACCATCTCCTTCCACGTTTCGACCCGGCCCGAATTCGTATCCGAAAATCAGGAACGTTTCCGTATCCGGGGAGTGAGCTCCCAATCCCACCAGTGGGGCGAGACGAAGACTGGTTCGGCTGGACGGTTGCCATTCGACGGAGGGGCCGAGCAGGAAAGAGTCCTCGGCATCTTCCCGGCCTTCCTTTTCCCGAATCCATTCACCTTCGAGCCCCACTCCGAATTTCTGGTCCACGAGGTTATAGTTGAGGCCGCTACTGATACCGTATTCCTGCTCATCCTCACTCAGGCTTTCCTCGTAAATGAAATTACTGGCCCAGTGCCAGCGATCACCGAGTGTCTCCGCCAGGAGCACCTTGTACTCGATACCGTCTTCATCTTCCGTGAGTGCGGTTTCCCACTCCGCGTAGAGGGTCGGGTTCAGCGGGATGCTTCCCCACTCCGCGAGGGCCCACCGGAGTTCGATCTTCTGTTCCCCAGCGTGGAAACTATCCTGGTTATTTCCCCGAACCTGCGTCCAGTACAGGTCGAGCTGGAACCGATGCGGTAAACCGATCTTCAACTCCTCAAGCAATTCGTAACTCGGACCGCCTTCACGGGCATTTCCGATGACCACAAATTGTTCAAACTCAAAGACCCACTTCGGCAACACGTACGCTCGCGTGGTACCGAACCGCTGATGAGTGGCCGTCCACCGGGGCTGGTTGTAACTTCCCACCAGGCTTTCCTCACTATCAGCACCAGCAACAGAAGCAGAAACCTCCTTTTCCGGAAGCTCTTTCTCCTTGTTCTCCTGGGCAACTGAAGACAGGCTCAGCATCAGAAAAAGTATCAACCCGACAGCTATGACTCGTACCATTTCATATAATCGAACTCCCTTCCGGGACGTCTCCGTGGTCCGGTCAAAAATTCCTTGAATTGTCGTATACATTGCAAAACTCCTCCACTGAAAAGATGAAACGAGAAAAACACCGTAACAGAAAAAACTCCGGTCGTGTCAAATCACGAAGACCTGAACCAGGGCACGAAAAATATCGGTTGTTCCGTGACCTGTACAGAAAAAAGTACAAAAACAATCAGGAACCAATGCCGATAGAAGGCCCTGCGACACACCATTTTAATCGTCCAGCACCGTTGGCCGACCGGCGTGTGAAACAGAATTGAGACTTAGTCTCAATAACAAATCACAAATAATTTAAGCTTTTCCAGGGGCTGTTTCAAGTAGGGGTGTTTCGGTTTTCCGAGGATGGGGAGACACTTGATAAAAGACCAATCAATACGTGTAAACACGGTTTTAGAAGGGCCGTCACTCGGAAACGGAGGCTCTCAGGGAAGGAAACGATCGGCTTCGTCCGGGGGGGTACCCGGCAGGAATTTCGCCTTCCGAAGAGCCGATAACGATGGTGCGCAATCCACCTATAAACGAGGTTTCGGAGGAATCGGGGCACGGCGAAGAATATCCCTCCAAGATTCCAGAATCCTCCAACTCTGACAGCAAGCCTGAGGACAGCATCCGAGGCTACGTGGAGTCCGGTTTCGTCCAGGTAAATAATGGCCCAGTCCTCCGTATCCTCCGGAACCCCTTCAAGTAACCGGTGGGCCGTATCGCCCTGAATCGGGGCGAATCGAACCTTCTCCCCTCCACTCGAGGAAAGTGCCAGATCGACGAATCCATTGCAGAGATGACATTCTCCATCGAAAAAAAGAACCGGCACCGTGGACCCGGCACGTCTGCCCGTTCGTAAACGGACATCTTCCGTTGTGCGTTTCACCATGACGACCTCCGACCGGGAAATGGACACATGGAGAGAAAAGAAATCCTGCAACTATTTTACGGGAGGGTAAAACACCGGTGGGCGGCATAGGTGCGTCGTTTTATGATTACTTAGACCCCATCCGAAAAGGCTACGTGGAGTCCGGTTTCGTCCAGGTAAATAATGGCCCAGTCCTCCGTATC
>CAYXQY010000123.1:5577-11242 GCA_964466525.1 uncultured Planctomycetia bacterium | reverse complement strand
AGTGGAAACGGACAACCCGAGGGCCGTAGCCGAGGCGGACTTCAGAAATGCACGTCGTGATAATTCTCGACCGTTTCCCGCATGAGAACGATCGTTGTCCGAGGGATCATCCTCGGAAACGTACTCTGAACCGTTCTGTTTGGACATGGTGGGTCTTCACCTCAAATCCGAAATCAGAAAATGTGGTGTTTTATTCGTTTTGCCAGGGTAAAGATGGTAACTTTAAGACTAATTTCTGAACAGAAGGGGGCTGTCAACAACAGTTACACACCCTCTGCAGGGTCCTCATCCATTATTGTCGGATTCAGAGGACCTTCCAGCCCTTCCGGGGCTCCCGTTTCAGGAATGAATTCGCCTTCGAATCGTTGGTTATTTCAAGGTTCTCCGCGTCAAACTTCAGGGTTTTCCCTACCTTTCCCCGTTTTTCAGCAACGGAGCCCAGCAGAGCCGTTTCGCTGAGCGGGCCGCCGTACTCGAAATTGCTGGACGGATAATCGACGGGCTTATCTCCTTTTACGGCCATCACGAATTCCTCGTGATGGGTACCCTCGGTGGGTTGGGGGGTATACTCGGGATCCGGTGCTCCGATTTCTTTCGCTCGCTCAGGAGGAAGCAGCACAGGGTCTTCGGTGAAAATCAGCTGACCGCTGTCCGCCCGACCCAGTGAATAACCACAGAAGATCTTTCCTTTGGTACCAACAATCAGGTTCCCCTGATTGGCTCGATTCCATTTCTTCTGAGGTAATCCCTCCGGTTTGTCCGGTTTGTTGTCCGTGGACCCATCGTACCAGTAGGCGGAGAAAGACGAATAATCCTCCGGATCGAACTCCCACTTTAACACGGATTGATCCGGATACGTATTGTCCGTTCGTCCCGTCGTTTCAAGCAACTCCACGCTCTCCGGACGGCCCGGTTCGAGTGCCATGTACATGCCATCCAGCAGATGACAGCCCATGTTCCCGGGGGCACCCGTTCCAAAATCAAGCGTGGGATACCATTTCCCCGGATGGTAAGCACCGGTATACGGACGTTCTTTCGCCGGCCCCAGCCAGAGGTTCCAATCGATGTGGTCGGGAACGCTTTCGGACGTCTTCGGATTCTTTATTTCGTTCGTGATGTTTTCCTTGTGGGTCCAGGTATGCGTTTCCTGCACCTCCCCGATGGCCCCGGAGCGTACCCAGCCGACCACCATATCCCAGAACCGGGTATCATGAAGCTGATTACCCATCTGGGTGGCCACCTGTTGTTCCCGGGCCAGCTCCGTCAGTTTTCGGGCTTCCCACACCGACCAGGTCAGGGGTTTTTCACAGTACACATGCAGGCCGTGTTGAAGGGCCAGTGCAACGGCGGGAAAATGATGATGGTCCGGCGTCCCGACCACCGCCGCGTCCAGTTCGCTGCCCATCTCGTCGAACATGCGGCGGTAGTCCTGATACGCGTTCGCCTTCGGCCAGCGTTTTCCGGCGGGTTTCTGACGATTCTTGTCCACGTCACAGAAACAGGGACAGTTGACGCCGGCGGCCGCAATTTTTCTCATATCCGCTCCACCGCGGCCACTGGTTCCAATGAACGCCACCCTCGGTCCACTGGATGTAGGCTGCCCATTAACAATTGTGGAGGGGAGAAAAGACAGGCCGAGAGCCGCCGCGCCGGAGGTTTTCAGAAACGAGCGACGGGAAATGTCATGATCCGAACCGGTATCGGACGAGCTACTATCGAGGGAATTGTTCCCGTCAACATGCTGTGTACGTTCCGGGGATGGTTCCTGATTTTTGTCTTGCATGCTTCTCATTCCATGTCAAGGTGCAAAAAACGTCCGAACTCCAACCTGCCGTTTCGTTTCAAGTTCACCATGGTACATCCTCCCCTGTTATAACTTCAAACAGCGGTGATAGTTTGTTGCGAATTCAAGCTCGGTCCGCCTGGTGGCTCCCCCCTATTGCATTAAATAGAGATGTCGGCCCGACTCCTTCCCCGTTTAGACGACTTGACGGTTCACATATCATGGCAGTTCTCGAATTCGCAGGTTCCGAAATTCGATCGGTGTTCCTTCGGATTCAAGACAGAGGTGACCGGTGCTCGGTTCGGCACCTTTTCCTCCCGATACTTCCTTTCCGTTCACCCAGAGCCGGACCTCTCCGTTGATGAAACGCACGTAATAATGATTCCAGTTTCCGGCTGTTTTCGTGCGATCCTCCGTGGGGAAACTACGAGACCCGTTTGGTGACGTGGGTTTGAAGGGGGTTAACTTCGATTCACCGACCGGGAACACGTCTCCATGGGTGGAAAACCATTCTCCTTTTTTGCCCGTTCGTTCCTGGTACTTCTTCCGGAAACCCGGATCGAGCATCTGGATCTCAATGCCGTAATCCGGCAGGTTGCCCGGTTCCAGATCTTTGAGTGCTTTCATCGGGGCCCAGGCGAACATCCCTGAATTGCCCCCGGACTCAAGAAACCGCCACTCCACGACCACCTCGAAGTTCGTATATTTTTTCTTCGTTCGTATCACCCCTATTGGCTCCCCGGTCGACTTAATCAGGCCATCGTTAAATTGCCAGGTATCCTCACGGCCGTTCACACCGATAAAATCGTCTTTGTCCAGCGCTTGCCAGTGTGGACCGGTACCATCAATATGGGCCTTCGGCACGTCCTGATCACCGGCACGGACGGGTGACAGTTGAACAAACAACGAGATCATCACGAGAAACCCCATAATCGGTACGTATCGAACGACCTTTTCTGACTTCATGAACCCACTCAAGCTGAAAATGTGAGAGCAATGTGCGAATGGAAATCCAGTTCCTGTGAACAGAAATCTAATTTTGATTCATTCTCTCTCAGAATACAACTGTGACGGAATCGGATTTTCCGTTCGTGCCGGACCTCGTTCATCATGGTCACAACTACTCAACTGCACCGCAACCGATGGGTTTGAACAGAAAAGTATTTTGTTCGTTCACCATTGTGATCATCAGTATCGGTCGTCCGGACATCATTCATCGTACGTTCTGAAACTCGTTGAATTCGTCCAGCCCAACATCAATTACACGGTCGTCGATAAAACGGACATTTTCCATTTCCGCATCGACCCGGACAGCCCGTTTTTTGACCGCCATTTCACCCGGGTTCCGAACAACGACGTCCTTGAGGGAGGTCGGCGGACTGAACCGGAGACCAAACCGGGTGTTTGCCTCCCCGGTGCTGCTGGTGACCCGTGGGGAATTGAACTCCATGTTTCCGACGGGCGTCTTCGAGTCCGACGGGGTGATCGCGAATCCCGCGGACGAAGCGTCAACCGTCGTGCACTGATTCAGAACAATCCGGGGGCCGTGTGCCGGCCAGTCGTCGTTCACCCGGAATCCGGCCTGATTCTCCTTCCAGACGCAACCGTCAAACGTAATCGCGCCCGTAATGTGTTCGTTTGACTCCCGTATTCCATCCCCGTCGACCATCGCTCCGGCCGGACTTCCGACATCGATATGATTGATGACGTTCACCCGATGATCACCGGGAATCGAATCGGACGTCGGTACGATGAGAACCCCGGGGCCGTCATTATTGGCCGTGTGAAGGTTGACAAAATTGATGTTATCCCAGTAGCGGTCGTTGTGGGGTTCGATGTCGATCCCGGCCCCGGGCCCTTTCGGTCCGGTGTTTTCAAGTGTGGAATTGACAATCCACAGGTTCCTGGCACCGATGACCGAAATGCCCTGTCTTCGGTTGTTGTCGGCGTGGTAGTTTCGGATCACGACACTCTCCGATGGTTCGCCCAGGCGGTCGCTCGGCAGAACCTGACCGTGGGACCCCTCGCGGCCCCCTGCGATATATATCCCATCGCCCCAGGCATTCCTGCAGGTGACGTTTTGGATCGTCACATTCGTTGCGCCCATTATCCGGATACAGTGTCCCCATCCTCCCTTCCGGTCGGGATTGTGCGCATCTCGATTGCCGTCGAACGTCCCGCCGACAATTTCTACGTTGTTACGCCCGTGTATGGATAGCGCCGCATGGGTCGCGTCGTTGGTTGGCGCGATTTTCAGCGTCGCTCCCCCGGCGAACACAACACGCATGTCGTCGGCCTGCACCCTCAGAGCGCTGTCCCGCGGAAACCCTTCGCTCGTGTGCTCGCTCACGTCGACGAGGTACGTACCGTTCGGAAAGTACACCGTGTCCAGGTCATCGCTGTTTTCTACGGCTCGCATCGCCTCCCGAATGGCCAGTGTATCATCCGTTTTCCCATCCCCCACGGCGCCGTGGCTCGTCACGTCGACGTGAGGAATCCCTTTGCTGTGGAGTCGCTCGACAATCATTGAGTCCACGGGGGCGTGCTCTCCCAGTTTCGTAGCGGAGTGATGTGTGCCGGAATGGTCGTGTTTCCTTATCGCGTTCTCCAGGTCTCCTTCGTTTCCGTCATGCTCCCCGCCGGCACCGGCGACGCCGCTCAGCCCCAGGACCGCGGCCGCTCCGATGAGCCCCCGGCGCGTCCATTCATCTCGCACAGGGCCGTTTTCCTTCTCTTCCTGGTTGACCGATTTCTCGTGGCTTTCCATCATGATATCATTCCTCCGTATATCAGAATAAAAATAGAAAACCTCATTAAACCTGCTCCACGAATGTCATGGTTTCATTCATTGCCCACCAGCGTATCAGAATCCGAGCGAGGCAACTTCATCAGAATGAATACGAATCCACAAGCATCTTACCTCATGTTCTTAGCCCCTGATTCTGCAGGAATGATCCACGAACTGGATCATTTATTGTTCTTGAATTTTGTCCTGCAACTTCTGGATCAGGCGGGCGACGTGCCTCCGATGCTCCTTTACCAGCTCCGGGTCCTCCGTGCGGTGACGCAGCACGTCCACGATGTTCCCCGGAATGTCCAGAGCGTACTGGACGGCAAACCGGGGATCGGGGTGATCGAACATGCGATCCTCAACCTTCTCGTGTAGTTGTTGAAGAAGCCGGAAGTACCCGTAATCCTCGATTCCGTCACGGAGAAGATCCGCCCGTCTGGACGGCACCACTTCCTCCTCGCCGGGCCAGAACAGTACGCCGTTGCCGAACCAGCGCGACTTATAAATAAACCCCCGGGGTCTTTTCTCGACTGATCCACGCTGATCTCCGGTGTCCCATAGGGTCGTATTCCAGAGGGTGACCATTCGTACGTCACGCTGCCACATCTGCCAGAAATTGAGTCGAGTTCGTAGGGGTTCCTGATTGATGTGGATCCGATGATGTAAATACCAGGAGACCTCGCGCTCGGACCGGTCGCCCAGAAAACGCCGAAGCCGGGGATACCCAAGGTATTGTACGGGATTGACCGAGAAAATATCCGTGGCGTAATCCGCGTCCTGCAGGGTGGCCATCTTGCGTTCTTCGCTGGGGTCTCCCCAGTGAAGGCCATTAAACGTCCAATGGCGGCGCAGATCAGGGGCCAGCCGATGCCAGAAGTAACCGGTTTTGCGGTTTTCGACCGCTTCGGCCCCTGTGGATTCGTCACCCGGCAGACGCGCCCAGACACGGTCAAGCCACCCGCGTTCCCTCAACGCCTCGACATAGGTGTCGAAAAACGCTCTTGTGACCCTCCGTTTCTCACCGGTGTCCGGCGTCATACGCCACGGAATTTTTCCCGCGTGGAGGCCCTTATCGGTCCACCACCTGCACC
>CAYXQY010000123.1:713-5567 GCA_964466525.1 uncultured Planctomycetia bacterium | reverse complement strand
TATTCCTGTGTCTCGTCGCTCAGCAGGTGTCGCACCGGAAGAAAGGCCTGTAAATCGTCAATACTCGTGGAAAAGTCCGAGAAATTCCGGTCAATCGTGGCGTTCATCACCGCCTCGTCGGCTTCCATGTCCGCGCGAATCTGGTCCGGACTGAGTGCCTTCGGATAGACACGGGCGTTGTCCACGAGTCCGTTGAACCCGTGCTGGCCCCGATGCGTCGAGATGTAGGGTCGGTCACTCCAGGTGCCGAGCGCGATAGGGAGGTCATTGGAGGCAATCGCTCCACCGCCTTCGCTCCGGGCCACCTCTTCTCCATTCAGATAGATCGTGGCATGCTCACCGTCCCACGTTGCGGCAACGTGACTCCACTCCTCCATGGTGGGCGCTTTGCGCAATCGCGTCTTCACCCGGTCCCCATCTTCGGTGTGTACGATCCAGTCTATAAAATGTCCTTTTTTGTTGCGGTACTTCTCAACCTCGTGTACCTGCATTTTGAGGGAAAAGCCGCTTTTGGGGTCGTTGTTCGTATGCGACCAGCGTTTTGAAAGAATGGGAAAATACGTGGTGTACCGATACCGGGGTTTAATCCAGGCGCTGACCGTGACATGGTCCGTATTGCTCTTTTTCGTCCGGGGAAAATTAAGCCCCAGCGTCTGCAGCTTCAGGGCTTGCCCCCTTTTTTCCTCGTCCGCATCAACGATCCGGGGAAGCGGCCGGGAGCCGCTTCGCAACGGCTTCGGTGTAGGTTTGGAGGGCGAAAACCGCCGTTCCACAAACAGGTCAAACATCTGGCGGCGTAACGTCCCTAAATCGTATTCCTCCTCCGGGAAAAAAGAACGTAGACTCCCCCGTCCGATGCTGAAAAGTTGGGTCTGAACGCTCGTCTGTTTCGGAAGGGCAAAGTCCCAGACACGGACCTGGATGGGCACTCTGTATTCACGGTTGCCGGCGGGAACCGTCACCTTGCCCCGGTACCTGCCCCCGGGTATCTCACGGGGCACGTGTACAGTGCACCAGAGCGTGTAATTTTCGCCGGCCCGGGCCTTCGTGAACTTGCCCTCGTTGAACAGCACGTCGGGATGGGATTTGGCGTCCTCTTTGTCCCGTTGCACGTACCCCATCAGCCGAACGCTCACCCGTTCGCCGGAAATGGTGGCATCGTTATTCACGTTTTGCAGGTCGGAGAACCGAAGCTCTCCGACCTCCAGGTTCTTGTCTCCGCGCGGTGTGACCACAAGCTGCCAGGATTCGCGTTCTCCTTTTGCTGCTTCGGCCACCTTCACACGATCCACCTCGTTTCCATCTGGAACGTCCTCCGGTTTGGCCGTGCGAGGCACATTATGAAGGCTGTCCTGAACCCATATGGACGCGGTGTCACTGTCATGCACCACACGACGCTCCGGCGCCCCCGAGGCTGCAACAGAAAAAGTGAACAGAAATATGAACGAAATCCACGTTATTCCATCGATGCTGCCGCTGGTTCGTACAAACGTTTGCATTCCTGAGCTCCTTTATTCGTTGAAATTACGAACTTTTGATCAGGCTTTGAAGGGTGTAATATGAACCGGTTTTTCCCGGCTATTTCTTCGTAGAATGATTATTGGTTTCTTGCCGGAGCCGTTCAAGCACCTCGATCACGTGGTGACGATAGTCGGCGAACTCCATGCGCCACTTCAGGTGAGGGTTGAACTCCGGTTCCTCCCGGATCGCATTGAGGGGGTAGGGCTTGGGCTGGATCATGAGCCGATCCGGCACGTCGAGCACGTTCCGGGCTTCGTCAAGCAACGCTTCGTCCACGTCCGAATCGTTCAGTTCGGCAACGCGGTCGGCGAGCTTCGTCAGCAGATCGTATTCTTCGACGCCATCCCGGATCAGTTCGAATCGAATTCCGGACAGAACCCCATCCTCGCCGGGATAAAACCCGAGCGTGTTACCGGTTGGCGCTCCGGCGGTCCGCGGACGGCCGAACCCACGCCGCTCGCGCCAGATCGTTCGTTCACGGGTCGACCCCCAGCCGGAATCCCACTGCATGAGCGTCCACCAGGTGGACATTCGAACACCGTCCTGAAACGCACGCCAGAAGTACGTTCGAAGCCACATGGCGGGTTCGCCAACCGACATGTACTGGTGAATGTACCATGAGGTTTCCAGTCCGGCCTCGTGGCGTTTCTGAAACCAGGATTCCGTTCCCGGGTTGTTTACCTTGTAGGAATTCGCATTTATCGCAATGATATCAACGTTCTTCGCCAGCCTGCCGTAGCCGTCCTCCAGTTTATCGATCATCTCCTGACCGCCACCTTTCTCCGGGAAACTGCTGATCGTCATGTGTGTCTGAAGTTCCGGCGCGTGTTTGGCCCAGAACTCGGCCGCTTCGATGCTTTCCGTCGCCTCCGGGTTTTCGTCACCCGGCAGTCGAACGAACGTCTGATCCAACCAGCCCTGCTTCCTGAGAATCGGCAGGTACCGATCGATGGCCGCCTTTGCCTGTTCCGGGTTCGACAGCGGGTTCCGGGGAAACACGCTACGGAGATACGGCGCCCGGAGTTCGTGTTCCTCCCAGTAGTTCATCCATTTCCTGAAGAGCCTGACGCCTTCGTCGCTATGGGGGTCAACGCCCTGCCGACGGAATTCGCCCGGCGGCCATGGCTGCCCGTACGGAATACGGGCGTCCGCAAGAAGCGGAAAGACCTCTTCCTTCATCACCTTCACGGGATCACGGTCCGGATACGCCCATTTCAATGCGCTCAACCCGCCGGCCTGGAATTTTTGATTTTGAAACGTGGCGATCCCGGGAAGGGTGACGGGGGACACGTCCACACGTATCGGCACATCAACCGTCTCCCCCTCGATCGAGAGGTCAAGTGTTGCTTCGTAGACGCCGGGCGAGGCTTCCCGCGGCACGTCGACGGTCACCCAGAAATGCAGGTTTTCAAATGCCCCTGTGTGCTCCGACCACCTGGGCGTGCCGTCTCCGAGTGGATAGAGCGGGTCCGGTTTCGTGCGGTTCAGATATCCCACCTGGTACAGGCGAACACGCTCCGCGGAGATGCTCGCCCCCCCGGCACCGGACAGGTCGCTCATTTCGACCCGGTTGACCGTGATCGGGTTCTTATAACGCCGGTACACCGCAACCTGGAATGATTCTTTTTCCCCGCGAACCGCACGCAGCCGCACCGTGTTCTTCTCGACGAAATCCGTCCCCGGCAGTTCGCGGTCCCGGACGTCACCCCGGGCGAAACGCGGTACTTTCTTGAGGCTATCCTGCCACCAGACGATCCAGTCCTTGTTCCAGTCCAGCACCTGCCTGATCGAATCGTACCCGGGCGTATCGTGATCCAGCGCCCAGGGCTTCCTGTAAGAATAGACGTGTTTCTCATCCTCCACAGGGGTTCCTTTCGCACTGGGGTGTTTGAAATAATAGCCCTCCGGGAAAAACGTTTCGGGGGCCATCTCCTGCGTCCTCCAGTGTTTCATTTTTTCCGACTGTCCGTACGCATCACCGGCCAGAACCAGGACAGAAAATGAACACAGCGCCCCCATGACGAAACCGGAAACCTTATACATTCTCCTTTGCTTTCCATTCGAATTGGATACGATAGGAAACGATGTACGAACAGCCCAAACGATCTGGCCGCAGGAATTCTTGAGGTAGTAAACCCGAAGAATATGCAGTTGCAAAGAAAATATTATACGGAGTCCAACGGTTCTTCAAAACGCCATTCCGAGGATCAGGGCAGGTATTTTGTACCGTACGTAGAAAGGACAACTCTTACTGAGAAAACTCGATCCCTTCAACCACGCGCACATCGACTGCGACGGACTCCACGCTCTTCGACGCAACTCGTTTCGCTGGCGTTGCGGGGGTTTTTCAACAGCCTGCTGGTACCGTCACAAACTCTGAACAACATCCAAAACAAACCTGTTCCATTCCCGGCACATTCCCTGCGTGTTGGCTACAAGAATAAAATGTAAACACGATACAGCCCGCCTTTTATTCAGGCCGAGGTCCCACGAGACCTCCTGCGGGGGGAAGTGCTCCCCGGAACGGGTCGTCCGTTGCCCCCGGCCAGCCTTTCCCCGAAAGGTCGACGGCCCCCGTCGCCGCCGGACTGCCCGGAGCCGGCCGGTACTGTCCGTCAAGCCGGGGATTGGCCGAGACACCCGACGCTTCCCAGCCCGGTGCATACGTTTCCTCTGTTTTCTGTCTCATCCCGGATTCCATGAAGGCCTGAAACGTATCAAAATTTCTGTTACCCCCATTCACGCGGCCCACCTGAAGAAAAAAGGGCGCGTCTCCGTCGACCGCACGAAAATAAAGGTTCCCGTCGTAACGTTCCAGACCATCACCTACAACCGGGCCGCGCAGGACGAAATCATCCGCGAGCTGAATCGAGATATTGTTAAACACCTCGTGGATACCGGTTTCCCGGTTTCGGGCCCCGAACCGGTCGAGTCCGGCCCCGCTGTTTGCGATGTGATCCCCGAAAATGAAGGTACTGTTGTAAATTTTCCAGGGATCAGCCGCGCCGGAACCGTGAGAGGGTAGAGGCACATGAGGACGCCATCCCCGGTACTTGCTTTGCAGGATCCCATCCGGATCGGCGCGCCCCCACAGAAATTCCTCCGATACGTCAACGACGTTATGATGGATCCATTTCTGTCCCCCGTGTTTCCCCATGCCATGATGTGAGGGTCCCGGTCCGTGACAGAGGTTATAACCGAACTCGACTGACGCGGACGCGCTTCCTAGTTGCAGGGCGTCATCCCGAACGTCAAATTCGTTATGGATAATCCGCAGTTCCTTTACTGCTCTCACCGCTGTTACTCCGTCGAACACCCCGTTGAAGCGGGAAT
>CAYXQY010000123.1:0-703 GCA_964466525.1 uncultured Planctomycetia bacterium | reverse complement strand
CCGAACATGTTCGGCCGAACCGGCAAACACGACGCCCGCCTGTTTCAGGGAAGGATGGGCAGGGGTTTTCCCTCCCTTCAGATCCGTCCAGGCGATCCACGGGGGTAAATTGAGATCAAGTGTACAGCGATCGATGAGTACATCCTTTACGCCGGACCGCACGATGACCCCGATCTGACCGGCCATGAGCCGCATGTTTCGGAAGACGATCCCCCGACTATCCCCCACCCGAAGAGACCGTTCATGCCCGGCTACGGTGATGCCCTCCATCGTAACGTTTTCCGCACCATCGAAGAAAATCCCCCATCGCCTGTTACTGATCAGCAACTTCCGCCGGTTCGGATTCTTGACCCGTAGAACGTGAAATGCTCTGTGCATAGCCTTCTCCGACGGGGGTTGCATGCGTAGATAGATCGGCCCCTCCTCGTCCCTGGACACCCCTTCCGGATATGAAATACCGGGGCCGAGATACCGTAGGCCGTCCTTCCTTACCACCTCTGTGTCACTCCGAAGAAATTGATAGCCGGGAGAACCACCACGGTTTCCGTAGACGACAAGCGCATAATATCCGTTACGCGTTTGAATCTTCCCGGACAGTCGCCCGGAATAATACTGAGCCGACCGCCAGATGTGACGGTCGCGATCCACCGGGATCCACGCGTTTTCGGTCAGGTCCGTGAATTCGGCGATGTATCCGCAGATG
>CAYXQY010000122.1:0-11243 GCA_964466525.1 uncultured Planctomycetia bacterium | reverse complement strand
CCCCTCCTCGTCCCTGGACCTCCCTTCCGGATATGAAATTCCGGGGCCGAGATAACGTATGCCGTCCTTCCTAACCGCTTCTGTATCACTCCGAAGAAATTGATAGCCGGGAGAACCACCACGCTTTCCGTATGCAACAAGCGCATAATATCCGTTACGCGTCTGGATCTTCCCGGAGAGTCGCCCGGAATAATGCTGAGCCGACCGCCAGATGAGACGGTCGCGATCCACCGGGATCCACGCGTTTTCGGTCAGGTCCGTGAATTCGCTGATGTATCCGCTGATGACAGGTACTTCCCCTTTTTCCGCGCGTATGGTGATCGGGCCGTCCGGGGTATTCCCCCCGGTGATTTTTACGAACTGGCGATACGTACCGCCCCGGAGCGCCAGCACCTCCCCGGATTCAAGTCGGCCAATTGCTTTCTGTATCTCGCGCCAGGGATCGGAGCGGCTTCCGTCACCGCCGTCATCCCCATCTGGTGCGACGTAATGGTCCGGAGACGTTTCGGGAATAGGCCGTTCGTTCTCCGCTTCTCCCGAGTCGGCAATTCCCTTTCCTCCGGCTACAAGCACAGTTACAAAAATTGTGAATATAAGATTTCTCATTCTGTTCACACACGTTCAAACGTCCGTTCTGTATCACGTATCCGATAAACGTGGATTCCGAAACACCCATACAACACAGGCTCGAACCCCACTCCGGGTGGATCGAAACACCATAACCGTTTATTTTCAGCAGGCCACTTCCGTGAGAAGAATGCAGATTGGATGCCTGCCATTTCTTCTTGAGCGAAAACAGGGATCCAAATATTTTCCCTTGTGGGATTAATGCATTATAACATTATGGACGCATGGTGGTAACGAAGCTTATCGAACACACTTTTCACTTCGTATGGAAAAAACAAAGATGTCAAGATTCGATCTTACGACATTTACTGTTGCACTGATATCGCTGTTCTGTTTTGCACTACCGGGATTAACACAGGACCGATTTCAGATCCTGGCGGAACGAATGAATGAAAAGATCGAAGCGGACGAGCATCGGGTCATGGCCTTCTATTATCCCTGGTATGGAATGCCGGACAATCCGGACGAGTCGCCGAGACACTGGAGCAACATCAATCGAAAACACATGAAAATCGGATCAAGTCCGAATTATCCCGTACTGGGCCCATACGATTCAAAAGACCCGTCGGTGATTGATCAGCACATGCAATGGGCAAAACAACATCAAATTGACACGTTGATTGTAAGCTGGTGGGGACACGGCGATTATTCGGACGAAGCAATGCAGCCGCTCCTGGAGGCCGCCGCCAAACACGGGATAAACATCACGGTGTATTACGAAACCGTACCCGATCCAAAAACAGCGAAATCCGCGGAAACCGACATCAGGAAATTACTGAACCGGTACGCCGATCATTCAGCCTGGCTGCGCGTGAACGACCGACCGGTACTGTTTATTTATGGTCGGGCCGTACGACAGATCGGACTGCAGGCATGGGGGCGCGTACAGCGCATCCTCCGAAAAAACGTCTCGCCCCCCCCCATCCTGATGGGGGACCAGCTGACCCCGATGTCCTCCATGGTGTTTGACGGCATCCACACCTACAATACCGTGAATCAACTGCTCGGCATGACACCCGGAGAAGTGGGCAATTGGGCCCGGAAAACTTATCCGTCATGGATTCATACGGCCGAGCGAAACGGTCGCATCAGCACCATCACTGTCATCCCGGGATACAACGACACGAAGATCCGTGAACCGAGCAGACGGCTTCCCCGATACGGCGGCGCCATCTATCGCCAACAATGGAAACAGGCACTGAAATCCAACCCGGACTGGGTCCTGATTACCTCCTTCAACGAGTGGCACGAAGGATCCGACATTGAACCCTCGGTCGAGTACGGTGACCAGTTCCTGAACATCACCGGTCGATTTGCCGAGAAATTTCGATCTCAACCGCTCCGAGAAAAGGAGGCAGGCGACGGCAGTTCAGAAGCACAGCTCCAAAAGTTAAAAAACAAATTAAGCAATACGGAAATCGGAATTTTGCCCGGCGCGGAATCCCCGGTGGTTCCCTGGCTCCTCACCCGTCTTAAAATCGTCCCGGAAGCGATCTCATGGCAGGAACTGGTGGAAGATCCGCCGAATCCCGACCGGGTGCCAATCCTGATTTATGCCACCGACGAGTCCTTCCGGGAAACGGTAAACAGTACGGGGGACACCCTTGAGGCGCTCCGAAGATATATGCGAAACGGAGGTCTTCTCATGGTCTGTCCCACCGGTCCCGCTCCTTTTCATCAGAACCTGGAAGGTGATATGATCGGCCGCGCCGCGTCCGTGGGGTTACTGATTGAAATCGGAGGGAAAAACGGAATTCGGGGATGGGAATCTCCGCCCGAAAACGAAAAGCTAACGTTCGTCCAGCCGGACCGAAAACTGCCGAATTTTCCGGAAACCCTCTCCTTTCCCGAAGATGGAGATCTACGCTGGCGTCCGTATAACCCGGATAGGTTAAAGGAGAAGGATCAGTACGTCCCGCTTCTGCGACTTCAAAATGGCGAGGGCAAACTGCTCGGAGACGCCATCGCTTATACTGAGCTCAACGCCACCGAACCGACCGGAGGGCGTCTGCTATACTGCTGGTTTCGGCTGCTGCAGATGGAGCAGTCCGACGCACTGCTGTTCGATCTATTTCAATTCGCCGAACAGCAGACCCGCTAAAGACTCTTACACCTTTACGTCATCCGGGATTTACCTTCAAACGGTAAGGAATCCCTGTATACTCCACTGCATTGAAGGTCTCCTTCAAACCAGCTACAGGATGATCTTCTTCCGTTCTCCAATCCCCTTTTCCCGCGGATGAACGAAGACGGATCATGTGTTCCCGTATGACAACCCGCCTCACCTGATCCGTCCGTTCCGGTGATACTGATCTCTCCGCGGATTCCATTCGTCTCCACGCAAAGGCTCTTAGAGACTCTTTATCACTTCTTCAGAATAATGACTGAATAGTCATATCAATCGGAACGTTTACCTGAGCTGTCCCGTGAAACTAATTGAGGAGGAACCATGGATTTTGAACCAGGCAGATCCCATTTTCGTCTCGAGACGTCTCAGAATCTTCCCCGATCCTCAACCAGATTCAGCGAGACAGATCAATTGGGGTGAACCCGGTACGGGTATTCTTTACATAGTACCCGTAATACTTGACCTGTTCCAGGTTTTCCGGAAGCGGCCGTGTAAATTGTTCATCGTCGATCTGAACCTGAACTTCGTTGCGGTTCAGATCAATGGAAACTCGTAGTTCGAACGTTTTCGACTTGTCGAAATCAACATTTACGATCCGGCTCTTATTGATGGCATTCCAGGATCCCTGAAACACGCCATGGGTCCCCATTCCGATCATACTTCCGACCTTCACGGCCTCGTAATTGTCCGGTTTGTTTCCAAACACAAGGAATCCATTTCGTATATTTTGATCGGTCAACGTTCTATACCGCATACTGAACGAGGCCCGGTCAGAAATCGGTTGGCTTAACTGCTTCAGAGCCATTGCTTCACCCGGTGCCTCGAAGGAATACCCCATGGACGACGAACGGATGGTTCCGCCCTTCACCACGTCAAAGTCTCCGGTTTCGTCGGTGCCGTCCCGCGAGATCTTCGCCTGCTGGCGTAATCCCTTTCTGAACCAGTCGGGGCCTTCCGCCTCGACGTCGGCGTTGAAATCAATTAGCTTTTTCTTCATCCGTTCAAAGCGATCCGGGAATTTATCGGACAGTTCATTCTGTTCCTTCGGATCGTTCGCGATGTTGAACAGTTCGAAGGACGTCAGCCGCCTGTTTCCAAGAATCTTCCAGTCGCCCTCGCGGAGGGCCATTTTCGGACCGCTCGCAATGCGGCACCGCCAGTACATCGGTTTCTCCCGCTCTATCGGTTGCCCGTTTAGTGCAGGTACGAAGCTGGTCCCGTCAATTGTTCGATCCTGAGGAACCGGTATGTCCACGACGTCGCAGATGGTTGTGAAGATGTCGTATCCGACCACCGGCTGATGACTGACCGAACCCGGCTCCACGTGTCCGGGCCACCGGACGATGCCCGGTACACGGATGCCGCCCTCGTACATGTCTCGTTTTCGCCCGCGGAGCCCCCCGGTGGAGCCGCGTGTACGACCACTATTTCCGCTTCCCTCCGGACCATTATCCGAGGTGTATATGACCATGGTGTCCTCGGTCTCCCCCGATTCATCCAGGTGATCCATCAATTTACCGAAGGCCTGATCGATCTGCGTAATATTCGCGTGATGTTCACGTTTCCCTTTATCTTCGATCTCCGGGTACTGTTTCGTGAAACGCGGAGCGGACTCGATCGGCTTATGGGGTTCGTGGGTCCAGACCGTGAGGAAAAACGGCCTGTCCGGGTCACGGTGGTTCTTCAGCCAGCGAATCGCTTCCTCGACCACGAGAATCGCCGAGTACCCGTCCAGTTGACCGAGCGCCTCCCCGTTTCGAACGAAGTTCTTCGGATTGCGGTGAGACGGCCGGGCGTTGTTCTGTGTCGCAAACCACCAGTCATACCCCTGATCGTCCGGCTGTGGCTGTTGATCCGTGTTAAATTTTCCGTTCAGATGCCATTTCCCGACGTGACAGGTGGCGTACCCTTCATCCTTCAGAAGTTCGGCAATTGTTATTTCCGAGGACCTCAGGTGCACGTTACTACCGGAAGGGATCCAGCGGTATACCCCGTTCCGATACGGGGTCCGTCCCGTTAAAATAGCGGATCGGGACGGGGAACATACGCCGCTGGCCGAGTAAAACTGCGTAAATCGCATTCCCTCCTCCGCAAACTGGTCGATGTGCGGGGACTTAATCCGGGGGTGCCCGTAACAGCCGAGGTCCCCCCAGCCCTGATCGTCCGTCAGGAACACAATGACGTTCGGACGTTCCTGAGCATGAAGCTCAACCGGACCTCCCACTGCCAAAAAAGCAATGATCAGAACAAGTAAACACTGTGTGTTTGTGCGTGGCATGGACTTTCTACTGAAATAACGTGCCGAAACATGTGAACTTAACTTCTCATAATAACGCCCCCATCCCATAATGTTCAACAATCCGCCCCTCTCCCGGGGAAGTTGATCTCAACTGACTCACCATCTTTCATCCAAACGGATTAAGATCCCGGTCACGACGGGACATGTTTCTCTGCCGGAGGTACGGCGGGGTCCGGTTTACCGCTCAGTAAGCGGGTCCGCGTCTTCAACGGTCGCGGGAGATCGCTGATTCTGTCCTTTCTGCTTTCCGTCCCCGATGTCCTGCCGCGCGTCCTTAGCGAGGGCACGGAGCCGACGGACGACAAGTGGATGACGATCGGAAACGTCCCGGTTCTCCTTGATGTTCTCATCGAGGTTATAAAGCTTATTCCCTTTCAATCGCAGCTTCCACGGACCGCTGCGAACCGCCCGGAGATGCTCTTTTTTATAATAGTAGAACGCAACGTAAGGTGAATCCGCCCCCTTCTTCCCCGACATCAGCGGCCAGATGTTTTTCCCGTCGATTTTCCGGTTCTCAGGTAATTCCGTCCCGGCTAAATGGGCGAAGGTCGGCAAAAAATCCATCGTCGTCGCGATTTCGTCGCAGACCTCGCCGGCCGGAATGTGCCCGGGCCATCGCATGATACAGGGCACACGCTGACCCCCTTCCCATGTGCTTCCCTTCCCCCCGCGAAGTGGATCGTTGGATGCACCGTGGTGCCTGGCCCCTCCGTTGTCCGAGGTGAAGATCACCAGGGTTTCCTCGTCGATGCCCAGTTCGTTCAGCGTCTCGAGAATGCGTCCGGTCGACCAGTCAATTTCACGTACCGCGTCACCAAGGGTCCCCGCGTCTGAAGATCCCTCAAACCGGTCGGACGCCGCCAATGGCCAGTGGACCATTGTGTGGGGAAGGTACAAAAAGAACGGCTCGTCTTCGTGATCCCGGATGAACTGGACGGCTTCTTCCGTATACCGCCCGGTAATCGCCGACATGTCCGGTTCCGTCTCGATAACGGTTTCGTCCCTGAGCAGGGGTAACGGGGGAAAGTTATCGTTCGGCCGTGCTTTCGCTCCCATGTCATTGGAGTAGGGAATACCGAAATAATGGTCGAATCCCTGCCGGGTCGGGAGGAACTCCGGTTGATCCCCAAGATGCCACTTTCCGATGCACATGGTTGCGTAGTCCTCCTTCTTAAGGACCTCCGCAATGGTCACCTCCCGCGGATGAAGGCCCTTTTTTGCTCCGGGAAACAGAACCCATCTACCGTCGTCGTCGACGTGCATTCCGACCCGCCGTGGATAACTGCCGGTCATCAACGAAGCACGGGAGGGCGTGCAGACCCCGCTTGTCGCGTAAAAGCTGGTAAACTTCATTCCCTCCTTCGCCATCCGATCCAGATTGGGCGTCTCGATCCGGTCGGAACCAAAGGGACCGATGTCCCCGTAACCGAGGTCGTCGACAAAAATCAGGACATAGTTGGGTTGGTCCACCGCATCGGCATTGGACGGAAAGAACAGTCCGGCAACTGTCAGACAGATCACCCAGAACAGTAAGCGTTCAGCAAATTCGTTTTTATTGCAGTGTATCATTGATCCTTCTGGAAAAGATGTCACCTGAAGAGCGGTTTCCGCATGAGAGACCACTTCGGTAAATCAAGTCCAAGTTTTCAAAAGATAAACCAACAGAGCAATCGTTTTAAATGGTAAACCCCTGATTTACAATATCGGTTAAGTGAAGGTGTTCCCCTTCCAGATGACACGAATGCCTGGCCATCTGAGCAACACGTTCTCGCATCGATCCGTGAATGAGATTTTGGAGTGAATGTTATGAAGATTCTAAGTGTTCGGAAATCAGGGATCGTGAATCGAGGCCATTCGGGGTGGCTGCGCTATTCTTTTATGCTGGCATATGTGCTGGTCTGTACCGGTATGCTTACCCTCTCCGTTCAAAGTGGGGATGGGCCTCCTCACTCACATTCCAGGGATGGAACGAAGGCGGTAAAGAAGGGGGGTTTCAGATATGATCAACCGGATCAGACGATTTCCTCCGAAAAATTCGAGAACCCTCGTTTTTATGACGCTGACGTATGCGTTACGTCGAATACCGTCTGGATGACCTGGCTCGAGTATCAGCCGGGAAAAGGAGATTTGTTGTGGATCGGGAAACGGACGGAACCCGGTGGCTCGATCACGTCCCGCCGGAAACTGGTTGGAACGCCATCCCGTCTGGCAAATCCAACCCTGACCGTCGACCGTTCCGGGACCCTCTGGCTCACCCTGGAACGGATAGATCCCGAACAGAAGCAGTGGTTCATCTCCGTCCGGAAAGGCGTTCGAAAGGACACCAACGACGAACGCTGGATCATTGATCGTTCTGGCCAGAACGACATCAACCATTCGGTGGCCGCCGACCCCGAGAACGGCCTGCAGGTGGCCTGGCAATCCGCGAAAAACGGTCAATTTGACGTATTTGTTCAATACGTGTCAAAATCAGGTCCCTCCCGGTCCACCCGTACATCGATCAGTCCGGCCAGTGGTGGAGACTGGAAACCGGATATCGCCGTGACCGAACAGGGCTCGACTCTTGTGGCCTGGGAGCATCACGATGGAGATGGATTTGATGTGCTTTACCGGCGCCGAGTAACGGATCAATGGAACCGCACCTCGGTCCTCGCCGGAACGAATGCATTTGAAGGAAACGTACATCTGGCGTCAGGTCCCGGAGGGAACGTCTGGGCGGTCTGGGGCGAAGGGGGTCCGAACTGGGGAAAACCGTTTCGTGGGGATCCGGACGGATGGAATAACATCAAAGATGCGTACGGCCCCCTGCACCGATTTCGAAAATTACAGCTGGCACTGATATCCCCGGATGGCTCCCCCGGCGATATTGAGCCGTCTCTCCCGATGCCGATGCTGAAGCGGGCCCGGAATCGAAACAATGCCCGAAGCGGGGTCGAATTACTGGGGGCATACTACGAGCGGGGCATTGTCAGGGTGGACGAGCACGGACGACCCTGGGTCTTCTACCGTCATTTTTACAATCCCCAGGTGGGTCTGAAGGCCCCCACGAAACATCACCGGGAACAGGGATGGAAATGCTATGCCCGCTGCCTTACGGACCGGGGCTGGTCCTCCCTGCTGGCTTTTCCCGCGCATCAGCGAGATGGCATGCAGCGGTTGAGCGCGAGCGTGAATGAAGAACGGATCGCGGCGGCCTGGACCTCCGGTCGCACGGACCGTCACGAACATTCGAATTCATTCAACGGCCTTTCGGTCGGTACGTTTCAAGTTGACAACCGGATTCAGGGCAACGCCCCGGAGGCTACCTCCGTCAGAAACCCCCGACAACAGGTGTTTTCCACCCGGCGGGAATCGGAAAAGAAACCGGAGACGCAAACCGTCGAGGATACGTCGTATCAGCTCGTTTTCGGAGACCTGCACCGGCACACCGACCTGTCACTCTGTTTTCCCTTTTACGACGGTTCGATTCCGGACGCATTCCGATATGGAATTGAGGAAGCGGACCTGGATTTCCTCGGGATCACGGATCACACCCGGGACATCAATCAGGGAAACCCCCGGTCCCTGCTCTGGTGGCGGAGCATCAAGCAGGACATGCGATACCGGATTCCGAATCACTTTATTACATACCATTCATACGAGCGAAGCCGGGGCGGGGCCGATCACAACGTAATTTCACTGCGGGAGGACATGCTTCGGCCACACACCTCCCCGTTGCCCAATTTCTGGCAAAAGATCGAGGATCGAAAAACGTTCACGATTCCTCACAATCCGATCAATCCCGGCAAGGTCTGGTCCATGCGCCCGGACAAATCGTATAAACGCCCCCTTGCCGAGGTGTATCAGGGATTTCGTGGGCAATCCAGCCTGGATCAGATCAAAGCCGGACTGCGTAAAAACCATCACGTCGGGGTGATTGCCAGCAGTGACCATTTATCCACACACGCCAGTTACGCCTGTGTGTGGACCCCGGAAAAAAACCGCAAAACCATCTATCAATCCCTGATAAACCGCAGGGCATACGGGGCCACGGATCGGATAAAACTGGCCTTCCGCAGCGGTAATCACTGGATGGGCGAACGGTTTCAGTCCGAAACGGTGCCCCCGTTTCAAATTGAGGTGAAGGGAACGGCTCCTGTGCAAACTCTTGTGCTGTACAGAAACGGTAATCCAGTCAGAAAATTGACTCCGGAGGAGGGGGAACGAAAACGAACCCTTCAGTTCACCTGGGATCCGAAGGACGAAGCCCTTGATGGCAACGAACATTATTTTTACGTTCGGGTGAACCAGGTTGACGGGAACAGAGCATGGTCCTCGCCGATCTGGATCCGGCCCGTTGATTCGGAGTAAGCGACATGGAAGAAACAGAAATCATGCATGCGTTACGTTCGTCTGTCGAGTCACATACGACTGGAATCAGAACAGGCGCGTTCGTGGTATTCGGTTGAACAGGTCATTTCCTGGAGTTTCCGTCCAATAGGTACGGGTTTTTCTTCGAGACAGCCGGTCAGGTCATAAATGTAACGGTCATTACGTTTTCTTCAGACGGGAATTGAATCATGATAAACAGGATGGGATTATTTGACCTTGATCTTTCACAAAGAAACTGGCGATCTGTCGTTCGAAATCTGTTTCCTGTACTCGTTCTAATGGGTTTGAGTGCTGGAAACCTCACGGCCCAGGAAGCGGAGAAGACAAAACAGGAAATCCAGCTCCATCCTTCGGACGCGAAGATCTCCGGAACGCACAATCAGCGCAGCTGGGAGGGAACCTCATTTATACAGCTGGTCGGAAAGGCCCGGATGACCTATCGGTTTCAGGTGAAACAGGAGGGCCATTACGATTTTTTCATGCAGTACGGGGAGTTCAGCACGGAAAATCATCGGAATCGTGTGCAGTGCTTTCTGGACGGCGAACCGGCGGGAACCACGTTTGCCCCGGATCATCCACCGCAATCAAACGCTTCCGACCGACCGCGTGTGGCGGAGGGGCGTCTTCACGTGCAAAAGCGACACCTCACCCCCGGAACGCATACACTCGAACTGCGCAGCCTGACCTGGTACGGGACGGACAAACCCACGGAATGGTTCGGACCGATCACGATCCGTCCTTCTTCCCGACCCGGTCCGGTGTTCTCGAAACAGGATTTTCGACACGTGGACCACGATCCACGGTACGGATTGGACGACCGTTATGCACCCGATGTCTTCAACCGAAAATTTGACCTTTACGACGCGAAGAACCTCCTCGGGAACGGGAGTTTTGAACACGGGACGGACAGAAACATCGCTAAATGGACCCGTCACGGAAACGTTCAACGAACAAAAAACATCGCCCGCGAGGGCAAACATTCCATAACCGTCTCCTCCGATGACGAACCCTCATTCGTACTGAGCGATCCGATTCCGATCCAACGGGATCAGCGGTATGAAATCGAAGCGTGGTATCGCCTGGACGAACTTCAGGAAGGGCATGCGGACGTCATGTTAATCTGGAGGGATAGTACCGGGAATATCGTGGGGACATCAAGAGCCGGAAGAAGGCTTCATCTCGAATATCCGGATCATCGCACGTTCAACAAAACCGGATGGTTCAACCTGTTCCATGTGTTCGGTCCGGAAAAGTCCACGGGATACAATCAGTCGTGGGAGGATGGAACACCTGAGATTCCGGAGAATGCGGTAAAGGTTCAGGTCAAAGCCCGGGTAAAGAAGGGAACGGTTCATTTTGATCAGCTGTCCGTTCGTCCGTATACAAGGGCTACCTTTCGAGGAGGGGGAAGTCTTGCCATTCCCCGCCCCATCAGCTCCAAAGCACTACCCGGTTCACATACATTCCACGTTCGACTGCAGAAAGGGTCCGACGTAGTCAAACAGGTGGACCGATGGCGTGCGTCGATCGCCGGACAGGACGTGACGGTGGAGTCGTCGACATTTCAGTCATCGAATAACCACTGGAAGGTACAGTTGCAAATTCCTGAACTGACCCCCGGACGGCACTTTGTAAACTGGACGGTCAAAAGTGGCAACACCATGTTCAAACCTAAGGGGCAACTGTGGGTTCACCGGCCGTCTCCAGAGGAACTTGTCATCGGCTGCATCACGGATACCCATTACGATGACCCGCTTAATGTAGAATTTCCATGGCACGAGGCGATGGGACGGTCGGTGATTGAGCAGATGAACCAGG
>CAYXQY010000121.1:0-11430 GCA_964466525.1 uncultured Planctomycetia bacterium | reverse complement strand
GGTGACGATGACGCCGCCGTTCCAGAATTCAAACCCGAGCGGGTTGTGGACGCGGGCGAATTCGATGACTTTGTCGGCCTTGCCGTCCTGGTTCTCGTCGGGAAAGATGAGCAGTGCATCCTTCATCTCATGGGGCGGTTCCCACTTGGGATAGCTCGCCCACGCGGCCGCCCAGAGGCGTCCCTGCGCATCAACCTGCATCTGTACGGGGTTGGCCAGGCGGGGAAATCGTTGTTCGGAGGCGAGCACGTTGATCTTAAACCCGTCGCGAACGTCCATGAGCTTTTTGGACTTTTCCGGGGAAAGATACGTCGGAAGTCCTTCTTCCTCCGTGCTGGACATCTTGCCCTTTCCTCTGACGTTGGATTTGACGGGAAGGGGATCGGGAATGTTGCTGTCGTCGACCTCCAGGTCCTCTCCGTTTGCCCGTGCCCAGATTTTGGGATCCCGGTTTTCGACCATGGCTTTGATCAACGTGAGTTCGTGTCTTAAAACTTCACCGTTGGTATATTTCCGGTGTTTGAGAATGGCTCGTCCGCCCCAGATGTCATTGGAGTCAGGCGGTCGGTAATAGTTGTGCCACAGCCAGTTTTTGTTCTGGACCGCACTGCGAATGTGCTCATCAGCATCGGTCAGCGAAACGTCGTCCCGTGAGAGGGAGGACGCGATCACTTCGCCGATTCGCCGATATCCTTCTTCATTTGCGTGAGAGCCGTTGATGGTCAGGGGTTCGTCGGTGTATTCGTATGCCTTACGTGTCGGGGTAAACAGGTCCACGAACGCAACGCCTTTTTCCTCGGCGGCTTTGCGAGTGGCTTCGGTGTACGCGGACAGGCGCTTGTTCATCGCCGTGCCCTCCGGAAGGTTCGGGTCATCGAGGTCCTCGAAGGCGATGGGACTGAACAACACAACGCGGGGAATGCCCTGCTTGTCCCCGTGCCGTAATCGAAGACGGTCAATCGATTTTCCGAGCTTTTCCCGGTATTCGTCGGTGTTCTCTTTGCCGTCAAAGGATTCGTTGTATCCGAAGAACGCAAAAATGACATCGGGCTCCACCTCGTTCAGGTGCTCTTTCAGGCTGGGAAACCGATTTCGAGGAAAATGGTCCACCTCATCCCCGGTCGTGCCGAGGTGGCGAAACCGCAGTTGTTTTTCCGGGTACCGTTTCTGAAAAGCGGTTTCCGTCCAGCCGTGGTGCTGCATGCGATCGGCCAGGCCGTTTCCGATGACGGCCACCGTGTCGCCCTTCTGAAACTGGAACGGCGATGGGTCTTCGTAGCCGGCCGGCACGTGTACCAGTTGCTCTACCTTCTCTCCGTCAAAGTCGAAAAGGGTTGCTCTCGCATTGTTCTCAAGGTCAAAACGGATCGACCCATCCGGTCCGTAATATCCGTCGATCCGGAACACCCGGTTCCGATCCGCGTCGAGGCCGCTCAGGATAAAATCATCCAGCCGCTCCTGCAGTTTGCCCCGGTTCCAGATTTCGATCTGGTCGACCACCGTTTCCGACCCCAGGTCGATTTCCCACCATGGATTGTCCTCTCGTTCTGTGTGGGTCTGTCCATCGTCTGGATAGTTCGGGCTCTTGTTTCCGTCGATGGCGCGATCGGGGACCCCCCCGTGTTTGACGGTCGACTGTGAGGTGTCTTTTCCTTTTGCGATGTTCTTCCCGTCCTTCATGATTTCCACTTCGTTCAGCGTGAGAATTCGATTGTTTCCCTTCAGTTCGATCCGGATATACCGTACCGGTTCACGGTATTTATCGGACGACTGCTCGCCGGACGCATTCGACTCATCCTGCTCGTCTTTCTCGTACCCGCCGGCGTTGTTGTGCGCGGGAATCGGACTCTTGAATCCCTCGTAGGCGGCGGGGTCAATGCCCATGGCCCAGTCGCCGAACCCGTAGTTGTTCGGGTTGTACGGGCCCACGAAGTCGATGTTCATGTCCGGTTCAATCTCGTCGGCTTCGCCAAATGCCCAGTGTATTCCGTTGATCAGCAGGCGCCGGTACCCGTCGTTCGACAGATCCGGCGACGCACCGTACAGGGACGTGAACACCCGACCCGTATTTCCCGCTTCACTTTCATAGGTGCGAATCCATTCGGAGGCCTTCGGCGGTTTGTCCGGATCCGGTTTTGCACCGGGTTTCATGCCCTGCAGCGGCTGGGCCTCTGTCAGCACCGTCCAGTCCGCGTTCGGTTCGGCGTTGTACGCACCGGCTTTGACGTGCACGTTCTTCACGCCGCGGAGAATCGGATGGTCGCTCTGCTCGGGAACGGGGGTGATGCGTGTGCTCTGCTTGTGGTTTTTTCCATAATGTCCGACCCATGTTTGCCCCAGCACCTGGCGGCCGAAGCCCATGTAATAGTCTCCCTTTTTACGGAAATGGTATTTGTAATACGGATCGTTTTTATTCCCGTATTTGAACCCGTGCGTGGACGTGCGCAGTCCGACCACGGGACCGCCCCGCTGCAGGTAGTCGTGCAGGTGTTCCATCTGATCGGGGTCCGGCGAGAGAAATCGTGTGAAGATCACCAGCCCGTCCGCGTCATCCAGCGCGTCCATTCCGGGAACGCGGGAGGAACCGGCCTTGATCTTGCCTTTTTTGTTCAGACCAAACAGGACCGTGCAATCAAACCCGTGTCGCTTTGCCAGGATCCGTGCCAGTGCCGGGATGGTCTCCTCGGAGCGGTACTCGTGATCACTCGCGATGAGCACAATTTTTTTGTTTTTCTTCGGTTCGGACCCCGGGTACGTCACCGGATTGGCGTGAAGAAGGGAGATGAAACCGGAGAGCAAAAACAGACCGATCAGGATAGCTGTAAACCGAACGGCGGATCCAAACGAACGGAAACGCGTTCGGCGATGTCGTGATTGATTCATGAGTATGAAGGGGTATTATGAAGGTAAAATACGCAGGAGGCCGGGGGATAAGTTCAGATCCCTTCCTCTTCGGGAACCCGAAATCGATGTTTTTGAACAAGATATTAAAGCCAAAGCGATTTTGGACAAGTTTGCAAGTGAGACCCGGTTCGTATGGAGCGTTCCAATCGGGGCACCGGAACGGCTGACATCCGAAATGAGACATACGAACAAACATGCACGTTAGCGTGGTGAAGGCAGGGAGGCCAATGACAGTGAATTACGCCAGGATGATTTTAAAATGGGTGGTCGTTTTTCCCCGTCTGCAGGACCCAGCCAAATGCAAGTTCCAGGAACTATCGACCGGCTTCTCTGACAAGAGATCCAGAAATCAAAAAAAGGGAACGCTCTCAAATGTAGATTGGTTATTCTTCATTGAGCCTCCGAAGTAATGGGAATGAAATGAATCGGTTATCATCCTATTGCTTTCGGAGGCTTCTTTATGTTTTGTTTAGCACGCTCACCTATAATTTCCCCAAAACCGCCAAATTAAAGTTACTTTTAAAGATTGAAAAATATTTATATCGAGTGTACAAAGAAAATTTCTTGCGATCGTATTTTTATCGTACGATGAGCCGTACTTTCCTCATGAAACGTTCCGCACGGTTGTTTCTTGCGTTCGTGGTTGCTGGCTTCGTGTTAACGGGGTCGGTTGGTAACGCGGAAAAACCATCTGCGGCCGAATCACCAAACGTGCTCTTTATTCTCGCTGATGACTTAGGTTGGGGAGATCTCGGAAGTTACGGCGGCACGGTCATTCCAACTCCGAACCTCGACCACATGGCTGCAAACGGGATGCGGTTCACAAATCATTACGCGGGTTCGACGGTATGCGCGCCCTCACGGAGTGCACTGATGGTCGGGCAGCACATGGGCCACGCGTTACTGCGGGGAAATCCGGCTCAGGTCGCCCGGGATTCCCCGCTTCACAACCTGAAAGACAGGGTTGGGCGCACAAGCGACTTTCCGGTCCGGGAGGATAAATCAAAACGGACGACACTGGCCGAGGTCTTCAAGCGTTCCGGATACCGCACGGGCATTATTGGCAAGTGGGGACTCGGAAACCCGGGCACACCGGGGGCTCCACAGAACGTTGGATTTGATTCATTTTTTGGGCTGGCCACCCACATTGACGCGCACACATATCATCCGGACAAGCTCTGGGCGAACGGTCATTACGTGAAGAATGAGGGAAAGAAGCACCTGCACCCGCAGTACATCGAGCAGGCGTTACAGTTTATCGAACAAAACAGGAATCGTGACTTCTTTCTTTATCTTCCGTTTCAGTTTCCTCACGCTCCGCACAATGATAAAGACGCCCTGCAGGAAGAATCATTTACGAAAAAACACAAACTTCAGGGGAAGGTGAAGGTGTATGCGTCCATGGTAGCACAGCTGGACCGCAGCGTCGGTCGGATAATCCAGAAACTTCATGAGCTGCAGATCCAGCGTGAAACTCTCGTCATCTTTACAAGTGATAATGGTCCGCCCAATCAAGTTGTGGTGAAAGAGATCAACTCCAACGGCCCGTTACGCGGACGAAAGAGGGACCTGTACGAAGGCGGAGTACGCGTACCGATGATCGCGTACTGGCCCGGACAGATCCAGTCGGGATCCACCAGTAATTTTGTCACCGCCTTCTGGGATCTTCTACCCACGTTCGCGGATCTGCTCGGACAACCGGTTCCGGAACAGACGAGTGGGGGATCACTGCTTCCGGTTTTGCTTGGGAATTCGGAACGATCCCGTCCCGATTCGTCTCCGATCTATTTTGAATGGTCACGCTCGGACATGGCGGCTCAGGCGGTACGTGTCGGCGACTGGAAGTTGATTCGCAAACTGCACGTTGATCCGCCCAGGCTCGAACTGTACAATCTCGCCGAGGACATTGGTGAACAGAAGAACCTCGTCGATAAGCACCCGAAAACGGTCAAGAAACTTCGATCGATCATGGAGCGCGAGCACGAACCCAACCCGCACTTCCCGCTTCGAAAGGTCGACAAATAATTGAGTAAACGGAGTTCCGACGGGGTTGTCGGCGAGTATAGATCCAGCTTGCTGAGGTGAGTATTTATTGTCCATGGTTCTTGAGCAGGGACGTTTTTCGTATCGTGTCCGAAGACTTGAGTTGTGCGCCAACGATTAGACGCCGGGAGGGCTGGTGCGTGGTATGGGGAAGGTCATAGATGGGCGACCGAACCCTCTTCTATTGTTTCGAATATTTTTAGTAAAATTATGATTGAATTGAGATGTCGTATATTCCGTTTTTACAAACAAACATGTTACGTACACACAGGGGAAAACCTGAGCGAGAGGACCGGCACAAAGGAGGATATTTGTGGTTGTTGACGGCGAGTATTCTGATGCTGATGCTGCTGTTTAGCAGTGTGTCAGGACTTCAGGCCGACGACGCGTCGCGTCCCAACGTGATTGTGTTGCTTGCGGACGACATGGGCTGGCAGGATGCGTCCAGTTTTGGGAGCACGGCGGTGGAAACACCTCATATTGATCAACTGGCTCGTGACGGGATGAAATGGACCCAGTATTATGCCGCTTCGGCGGTTTGCTCACCGACCCGAGCGTCGGTGCTGACCGGTCGGTACCCGCTTCGGTTCAACATTCGAAAGCATTTCACATCCGGAACGAAAGGGGATTATTTGCCGACGGAAGCAATCACAATCGCCGAATTGCTGAATCAGGCGGACTACCACACCGCACACCTGGGCAAATGGCATCTCGGCGGCTTACTTGTCACTGATCCGAAAGACGGGCGCCGGAAGCAGAATCAGCCCGGTCCCGCACAGCACGGGTTTGACGATTACCAGACACAGATCGAACAGCGTCCTCCCCGGGGCAAAATGATAAGAAATCAAACTCTGTATCGGAAGGGCGGTACCTGCCTTATACGAAACGGACAGGTCGTGACCGAATCGGCCCCGACTTATGATAAGCATTTTACCGACATCAACGGGGACACCGCGGTGCGTCTGATCAAGAAGTACGACAGCGACGACCGTCCCTTCTTTATCAATCTCTGGTGGATGGTTCCTCACACGCCCTACGAGCCCGCCCCCGAGCCGCACTGGTCCGAAACGGCCGCGGAAGGGATCAGCGAGAACCAGCACCGTTTTCGGTCGATGATGTCGCACATGGATGCGAAAATCGGGAAGATTGTTCAAACCCTTAAAGACCGGGACATTTACGACAATACCATCATCGTGTTCACGTCCGACAACGGCGCCGCATACGAAGGTCAGATCGGCCCGCTGAAAGGGGGAAAAACCGACCTGCACGAAGGGGGAATTCGGGTGCCGGCCATCTTTACCTGGCCCGGTCATATTCCGGCCGGAACTACGACGGACATGATCGGACATACCAATGACATCTTGCCCACCGTCTGCGCCGCCGCCGGCATCTCGCTGCCGGAGGAAAAAAAGGTGGACGGCGTCAATCTGATGCCGCACCTGACGGAACAAGCACCGATCGACCGGGGTACCGTTTTCTGGCAGATGGACCTGTATAAAAACCTTCAGCGTCACTACGAAAAACCCCGACCGTACGCCACGTCCGTCGCCCGCCGCGGACCGTGGAAGCTAATGGCGCGCAACGACAAACCGAAGGCGCTCTATAATGTCGAAAAGGATATCGGCGAAAAGAACAATGTCATGAATCAACACCCGGAGATCGTCGAACAACTGCACAGCGAGCTGAAACAGTTTCTCAATGCACCCCGCCAGAAACGCAGAAAATAATCCGGTCCTGGGACCGAATACGGGGTGCGATCGAACAAATCTAATTGCCCGTCGGTGGTACGGTTCAAAAGGGGACTGAGGGGATATGCATCCGACCACGGTCCGGATGTTTCCCGTCCGAACTGTTCACTGGTAATTACTCCCCTATCAAAGAAATCAATTAAATAATTTGGATGCGATCCTCCGATAAATGTGAATTACCAGAAAACGACATACAATCCAATTGTGGCAAGAACGATCAACGAACCCGAAAGCGTAACGTACGGATCCGGTGTCAGATCAAGATCACTTTTGTTTTCAAACTCCACAGGTTCATCGAGCGGATCGATCAGGCGGATCAGAAACATGATCAAAATGATCGCCGAAAACGTGATTGCCATATGGTTCAGGAAGGCCATGTCCGGATAGAAGTACCGTAGCAGACCGTAAGTGGGTATGTTCATCAGCAACCCCGTAACCGCAGCCGAGCTGGACGAACGGCGGGACGCGATCCCCACCAGAAAAACGGCCAGAATGCCTGGTGAGATAAACCCCTGCAGCATCTGAATATATTTGAACACACCTTCAACAAGCCTGGGCAGCGGGGCCATCAAACACGCCAGAACGACAAACACTCCGGTTGAGATCCGACCGATCCGGACCATTTTTTTCTGTTCGGGATCGGGGTTGATGTAACGTTTGTAAATGTCGATTGAGAATAGCGTGGATGCAGCGTTCAGCATAGAGTCCAGGCTACTCATGACTGCACCGAACAGGGCGGCGAACATGACGCCACGGAAGCCGTATCCCGGCAGCAGGTTGTTCATCAATATGGGATACGCATTGTCTCCACTTGCACCGATCTGTTCAGGGTACAGTTGAAAGGCAATGATTCCGGGGAAGACAACGATAAACGGTATGAGCAATTTTAACACCGCGGCAAAGATGACGCCCTTCTGTGCTTCGATCAAATTTCTGGCGCCCAGTGCGCGCTGCGTAATGAATTGATTCGTGCCCCAGTAATAGAAGTTTGGAATCCATATTCCAAGAAGTAGGGCCGTCCACGGGAGTTCGTCGTGTGAAGAAGGCAACACCATGTGGAGTTTGTCCTCGTTGGCACGCATAAACTCACCCACCCCTCCTACCTGGTAAAACGCAAGGTACGCGACAAACACACCGCCAAGCAACAGCGCGATGCCCTGTATGAGATCGGACCAGACCACCGCCTTCAAACCGCCGTAGATCGTATATCCCCCTGCCACAAGACCAATGGCCCAGATGGATAGGTAAAATGGAAGTCCCACAAGCTCTTCGAACAGGATGGCACCGGAGTACAGTACGGACACGATCAGAACGGAGACGTAGACGATGAGAACGAAAACCGACATCAGTGTGCGCGGTACCGGACCATATCGGTGTTCGAGGAACTCGGGCATTGTATAGATACCGAGTTTTAGAAAAACGGGTAGCAGAACAACACCTACGAAGACGAGCGCGAGGGCGGCGATCCATTCATAACTGGCTATCGCCATGCCTGCCGTTTTCACGCCCCCTCCGGACATACCGACGATCTGTTCCGTGGAAATATTGGATGCAATCAGAGACAGCCCAACAAGCCACCAGGTTAATTTTCGCCCCGCAAGAAAGTAATCCTCACCGGTTTCCTCCTTACCTGAGGCATAAATCGAAACACCGATGACAAAGATTAAAAACAGAAAAAACGCGAGCAGGTCAAGGAATGATAGGTGCATGACATCCTCCTGTGAGCATCAGTTTCGAACGAGGGGTCCCTGCACATTCATTCATTGGGAAGAACAGAGCTGAATGAAGCGCATCCGGCACGCAACTCAGAACGGTTGAACCGAGTTATTTCCAATTCTAAGAATTTATAATGTTTCAAATAGGCTTTCAAATGTATGTGACCTTTTGATCGTTTATTCAAAGGTCACTGGGAATCCAACGTTCTGGGACCTCCCCGGCCGAAAAACGGATCAATGTATGCGACGCACCCCATCACCGGAAACGGAAACGTAGAAGTCGGGATAAATCCCGGTTGATGAATGATATTCCTGTTCAACCTGTTCGATGAAGTAATCCGTCGTGTCGCGGTCGACGAGTGCAATCGCACATCCGCCGAACCCCGCTCCGGTCATGCGCGCACCGGCACAGGCGTCCTGTGCCCGGGCGGCGTCCACCATGGCATCCAGTTCCGGTCCGGTCACTTCATAATTGTCGCGCAGAGAATCGTGGGAGGCGGTCATGAGCTGTCCGAACGTCTGCAGTTGACCGTTTGACAGTGCGTTGACCGCCTCCTGTACACGACGTTCCTCCGTAACGACGTGACGGGCCCGTTTTCGGAGTTCCTCATCATCGATTTCCAGGTTGACCTCCGCGAGTGAAGCTTCGCAGAGATGCGTGTAATCGTGGTTTATCCGTAAAACGTCAAGAGCCTCCTCGCAGGCGGCCCGGCGCTCATTGTACGCCGAATCCGCCAGCGAGCGTTCATTGTTTGTGTTCATGACCACCAGCCGGTGGTCCTCGAACGTCGTGGGCACGTGCCGGTAGTTCACGCTGGAACAATCCAAAAGCAGGGCGTGACCCCGCCGGGCAAGGGCGACGGCAAACTGATCCATGATGCCGCAGTCCACACCGATAAACTCATTTTCCACACGGTGACAGAGGTGTGCAAGGCATGCACGGTCCGGTTCAACCCCCACGCGGTCCAGCAGGAGAAACCCCGTAAGTACTTCGAGGGCGGCTGAGGAGGACAATCCGCTGCCGACCGGCAGGTTGCTGTGAAACAGCACGTCGCTTCCGGACAGATCGTGTGTTTCCGCAAGTGCCCGCACCACGCCTTCCGGATACGCCCCCCACTCCCCCGGTTTTGTTACCCTGGATCCGTCAGGATCGAGTGGACAGACCGTCTGATCCGGAAACTCCGTGGACCGGAACCGGACTTCAGGTCGATCGTGTGGTTCCACCAGCGCGAAGATGCCCATCTCCAGGGCGGAAGGAAGGACATGCCCCCCGTTATAGTCCACATGCTCACCGATCAGATTGATCCGGCCCGGGCAATGAAAAATGTGTCCGTTAAAGGACCGGTTAAATACAGATTGAAATTGCCGTTGGAGCGTGGTTCGACGATCTTCATTCAAACCGCCTAATCTTTCTGATTGATCGTCATGGTACTGTTCGTCATGCATGGTTTGTTCGGTGGAGAGATCGAGGAATCTGAGCGGTGCATCCAAGGAGACTGCTGAAAAACCCCCGCTTCGTCAGTAGAATACAATTCGGTCCTCCGTAGTGCGCGGATTCGCAGGCGATGCCGAAAGCGCATCGGCGAGAATCCGCAATCGCCCGGAGGTTCCAATTGCATTCTATCTCTTTGAGACGAAACGAGTTACGCCGATTAGCTTTGTCAAATCCTCCTCGTCGATGCACTGACGGCATCGACTGCGGCGGACTCCGCGCTCTTCGACGCAACTCGTTTCGCTGACGTTGCGGGGTTTTTTAGCAGCCTCCTGGGTAATACAGTGGATGGACAGGGTTCCAGACGGATCCCGGTTTGTTTACCTGACCGAAATTATACATTTTCCATCGAAAGACACTTCAACAAATCTCCGTCTTTCTTTCCAGTCCAGGTGAGGATCAAGTGAATATGTTTCAGTACGAATCAACACCTGCAGGGAACCTGTTCAGCTCACCGGCAACGTCTCCTGCGTGTGCTACGGGTATATGTCATCTTAAGAATCAAATTGGTTCTGGAGTTGGGGAAAACTGATGGTAAACACTGATCCTCCCGTTTCAACACGTCTCCCGTACAATTGTGAGGAAACGAATGAAAGGGAAAAAAGCAATCGGTCGTCAGACCGCTTAAAATCTCTGCGAATAATTCCGATTTTATACTCAGGCATGTTCACCACCCTTTAAAGCCGGGAAACCGTCGAAGAGAGGCGCAGGTCGTTGCAGCCCATATTCCGAACGGTCAGACGTGTCCTGCGGGTCCGTGTCGGATTGGTATTGCAGTAGCATTGTAATGCAGAAATTTGGTTTTCTTACACGCAGAAAAAGAAAAAAAGAGCCGTCGACTGATTACCGATTTCCCTTCGAACGCGGTGAGGACACCGCCTTCGTCGACCCGTACATGGAGGCTGCTTCCATTATCCACGAGAACCGGATCTTCCAGGTGCGATTTTTCATCAGTGGATCGGAGGCGCGTCTGGTGTACAGGCGACCGGAGTTCAACCGGTACGCAGAGGTCCGGACGAAGGGGTTCGGACCGGACAAACCGGGGGATCAATTTGGCGGGAAAGTGGCCAAGATGCTGTTATACGGTCAGTACCTCATCGTTTTTAACGGATTGATGAAGGAACCCGTGGAGGTGTCCATCCTCGAAACTATTCAGGGGAAACAGGCCCGGAATATTCGGAATGGCAAGAATCTGCGGTTTGAGGACACCACGAGTTTGAAGCCGATGTCTTCCTACGTGTTCTACATCCCCTCCCGTGATCCTCAAAACTAATAGACTGCAAATCGTTCCGAACCACTCCTCTTACGATGGGCTCCATTGACGGGTCGAAAATTGTGTTATACACTGATCGATGGACTCGAGCGTAACCAGACCCCATCCGAAAAGGAGGTGTGCACTCAGTGAGATCTCAGCGAGTGCTCCGCAAGGAGTTCGTTCACAAGAAACCCCACAAAGATGAAAGATGACGTGACATTAGGTCACGTCCTGCTTTCATCGTCCTACGGACGGGTTTGGGAGAAACGAAGG
>CAYXQY010000120.1:6807-11741 GCA_964466525.1 uncultured Planctomycetia bacterium | reverse complement strand
TGCTTGTAAGGCAGGAGCTCTCGACCACTGAGCTAACCGCCCGCGTTTTTCATTCCCCCTGTATCCTCTCCTCAAAAACTTCAAGGAATCCTGATAGTTGAACGTAACAAAAAAGGGATCACGCATCAATATACACAGGAATAGAAATCGCGGGTAAAAGAACCTGATCTGGCTTCGGGATTGTGAGATTCCAATGTATAGCTACGTTGTTATTAGCTATGAACGTCTTCGATCTTCGGCATATATCGGTGTATTGATTTATACGGAAAGCACAAATCTCCAAAGTAAAACGAATTTAACGAATTCTTGAGATCAATCGACCGAGGATTCTTCAGAAAAAAAGAAAAAATGGTCACTTCAGTCCCAGTTCTGATGCGGTCAGGAGCGGATTCAGATCGATTCCGCGTTCGGCGAGGTGTTCCTCTCCCCCTTCCTCCCGGCTGACCACACAGGTTACGCCCACAACTTCCAGGTCCGCTTCCTCAAGTGTATCAAGCGTTCGAATCGCTTCGCCGGCCGTGGTGACAATGTCTTCCACAATCACCACCCGATCCCCCGCAGAAAACCGCCCCTCCATCCTGGACTCCGTTCCGTATTCCTTTTCCTCTTTTCGCACGATGACGTACGGAACCCCCATTTCCACGCAAAGCACGGCCCCGAGCGGAACCGCCCCCAGAGCCGGCACGGCAAATCGATCCACGTCATTGTACGTTTTCTCAAGGAGCGTGCTCAGTTCCGTGGTGATGTCCTTCAAAAGATCCGGTCGAGTCTCAAAGAGATATTTATCGATGTAGTAATCCGAGCGCTCCCCGGAACTCAGGGTGAATTCGCCGTATTCGACGGATGCGTCCACGATCGCTTCCTTCAATTGCAGGTCAGGCATGGTATGTTATTCGGATAAACCAAACATCAAGATTCACGAATTATACCTGTTCATGGCTGAGGTGATACCGTCTTCGATCCATGTTTTCACCGAGGAAATCCCCGTTTGTAACGCCTCATCGATCACGTCCCGTTCCCCGTCTTCAAACGGTTGCAACACGTAATCCGCGGGAGATACATTCACCGGCGGTCGTCCGATACCAATTCGGAGACGAGGCACGCGTTTCGAATCGATCGTCGAAAGAATCGACCGCAATCCCCTGTGTCCTCCATCTCCCCCGGCCGGACGTAGCCGGACCCGACCCGGTGCAAGATCCAGGTCATCGAGCACAACCATTGCCTGTTCCGGATCCTCGTCATGGAACTCGAGGAGCGTTCCGTACCCGGTTCCCGACTGGTTGATATAGGTCGTCGGGTGCGCGAGTGACACGGCCGACCCCCGGTGCTTCCCCACGCCGAAACGGACGCCGTTCCGTTTCCGGTCCAGGGACATGGATAGGTCATTCCCGAGTTGATCCACCAGCATCCGGCCGGCATTGTGCCGATGTTGCCGATAGGATGGACCCGGGTTACCGAGGCCATATACGATGTGCACGGATTACGCTCCCTGTTCCACACCTTCGGCTTCCGCTTCTTCCTCCTCTTCCTCCTCCTCTTCGCCGCCTACCACTTCCGGTTCCAGGGCCGTGGGGGCCAGCTCGAGTTCTTCTTCCTCTTCCTCAAGCACCTCCCGTGCCTCGTGGACGGAAATGATCAGCCGGTCGTCCGGCGTGACCGCTTCAACCCCTTCCGGAAACTGAATGTCACCGACGTGAATCGTGTCTCCGATACCGATGCCTTCGACGGATACCGGAATCTGCTCCGGAATCTTTTCGGGAAGGCCGGAAACGGTGATGGATTGAAGGTGATGCTGCAGGTATCCTCCGCTCCCTTCGATGGCGTTGGAGGACCCGACGGTGACCAGAGGTACCCGAAGTTCCGTGGGTTGATCCGGGGAGATACGCTGGAAGTCAATGTGCAGTACCTTCTCGCCCAGGTGATCCCACTGCAGATCCTTCAGCTTGGCCGTCTCGGTTTCTTCATCCCCATCAAATTGAAGTTCGTACACCCAGCCCTTTCGGTTCAGGGCTTTCTCCATGTCCCGATACCCAAGCTGAATCGGCATACTCTCCTTTTCCTGGCCGTAGATCACGCCGGGCAGAATGTTCTGTTCACGTAGGCTATGTACTTTGTTCGTACCGACCTGTTCACGTTTTTCCGCATCGATCGAAATTTTTTCTACCATGGCATTCAAAAAGGGTCAATAAATGTCAGACAAACAAGGAACTCACGGATCGATCCTCGTGTATACGAAGAATGGCCTCCCCGATCAGTTCCGCAGTGGACAGGATCCGAATGCAATCCGGGTATGACTCCGAGGGTGAAACGGTGTCCGTCACAATACACTCCGAAATGTCCGAGGCCGCCATTTTCTCGGCCGCATCCCCGCAGAAAATACCGTGTGTGGCCACCAAGTATACATCTTCCGCGCCATTATTTCGAACGATGTTCACGGCTTCCCGCATCGTCCCCCCCGTTGAAATCATATCGTCCAGGATCAGACAGGTTTTTCCATCGACGTCGCCGATAATGTGAACGGCCTCCGTGTCCTCGGGTCCGAACCGACGTTTGTCCACAATAGCCAGGTCCGCGTCCAGCCGTTTGGCGTAGCCCCGTGACATCTTGACCGTTCCGACGTCCGGGCTCACAATACAGGGTTCATCAAGTTTTTTGTTTTTAATGTAATCCAGGATAACCGGAGCGGCATACAGGTGATCAAGAGGAATGTCGAAAAACCCCTGAATCTGGCTTGAATGAAGATCAACGGTCAGGATTCGATCCGCCCCTGCCGTGGTCAACAGATTCGCCACCAGTTTGGCGGAAATCGGGGTTCGACCCTCCGCTTTCCGATCCTGCCGTGCGTATCCGTAATACGGAATGACCGCCGTCACCCGCTGAGCGGACGCTCGAACGAACGAATCGATCATGATCAGAAGTTCCATGAGCCGATCGTTGACAGGCGGCTCCGTGGACTGAATGACAAACACATCCGTACCTCGCACGTCGTCCTTGATCTTCACGCTCGTCTCGCCGTCGGGAAAACGACTGACGTTTGCATTTCCAAGGGGATACCCAACGTAATCCGCAATCCGTTTTGCCAGACCGGGGTTGGCATTCCCCGAGAAGATCTGCAGCATTGGTTTATCTGTCATGGTGTGTACACGAATCCTGTAACTGATGGAAACCGCTAAATTCCGGAATCCCGCTTTCGTTATGTGTCCTCCAGCCGACGGGCCGGAACGCCCACGACCGTCTCCCCCTTCTCCACAGCTGTCCCACGCGAAACGACCGCCCCGGCACCGGTTTTGCTACCCTCCTTCATCGTCACCGGGGCAATAAGTACCGTGTTACTTCCGGTGGACGAATGATCTTCGATCGTCGTACGGTGCTTCCTCACTCCGTCGTAATTGGCGGTGATCGTTCCCGCACCGATGTTCACCTCCTGACCGATGGTTGCATCCCCGAGGTAGGAAAGGTGTTTTGCCTTTGTTCCTTTTCCCACCTTCGAATTCTTGGTTTCTACATAATTACCGATCTCCACGTGGTCTTCAAGAACCGTCCCCGCCCGAATCTGGCAGAACGGTCCGATGTGACAATCTTCACCGATGCGGACGCCGTTCCGAATCACCACGAACGGTTCGATCACGGTGTCCCGTCCGATTTCGACGTCCGGCTCTATATACGTCTGTTCCGGCGAAAGTACGTCCACTCCCTGATCCAGCAACAGGGAAATCACACGCTGTCTGATTATACCGGTCGCCTCGCTGAGCCGCCTGGATGATAAAACCGGCATGGTCTCCGACGGATCGTTATCGGTGTACAGTTCCACCCGACGTCCCTCCTGAAGTAACTCCCGAGCCAGGTCGGCGATGAACCGATCCATGTGCGCCGCTTGATCCGATACCCCCGACGCAAACCACTGCTTCACCTCCTGTGTTCGAAGAATTCCAACGGCTGACGCGTATTTATCCTCCCTGTTTCGGTCTGCTGGCTGTTCATCCATAATCGAGTTGATCTCCTCTACGTCCTCTTCCCCGTTCTCCACCGTGCAGCGAAACCCGTTGTCGATATCCGAGGAAAGCAGGGTCAATACCGCGTCCGCCTGTACGTGATGCTTATACAGACGCTCCAGGGTCCGGGACCGAACAAGGGGTGTATCGCCCCGGAGAAGCAGCACGTGATCCTCCGAGCTCGTGGCAACAACCTCTGCCAGCTTATTCCGGATGAGGCGCGATTCCTCCCTCCAGTGCACAGACCGACCCGAAACGCTTTCCTGTAGTCCCTGTCCCGGATCCAACGCCAGCACTTCCGGCGGTGACTCCGAAAACGCCTCGCCAAGGTCCAGCAAATACGACAGCATCGGACGACCGAGCAACATCCGTTCAGCCGGGGAAACGTCCCAGGCAGAATGCCCCTCCATCGGATCCGCAACGATAATCGCCTTCATCTTTTCCGTCATGATAGAACAACGTTGAATTCATTCAAAAATGGTTGTGCTTCCCGGTCGCGACCAGATCCTTCGTCGGGTCCCTTCATCATCGAAACAATCGTCGTCTGGAGAATTCCGGAACTGAGCTTCGACCTGTATGCCCTTCAACCCACTCATGGTGTACCCGTCTGTTGAAACCGTCGGTTTTACCTTAATCGTTGGTGGATGCTCGTTTCAAATTTCAGGCGGTTTGGGCAACGAAGATCCGATCCACGCCTCGATGATCCCGTTCGTACCCCGCCGATTCAAACGACGTATGCCCACGAACGAACGTCGACTTTAATTCCTGTTCTCCGGCGGTCTCCATGGCAAACAAGCCATCCGGGCCGGTCAACTGATCCGCCACCTCACAGAGTGTCCGGTACAGCTGCACCCGTTCAACAGGGGCTATCAGCGCCCGTGAGGGTTCAAACGCTTTCACCTCCGGTTCGAGCTCCGCCATTTCCTCCGGAGAAATGTAGGG
>CAYXQY010000120.1:0-6707 GCA_964466525.1 uncultured Planctomycetia bacterium | reverse complement strand
CGGAGTCCTCTGATATGGCTCCCCCCTGTTCCCGCAACCGGTTCAGCACCACCTGCACCATACACTCCGTCTCCGGTCTCGGGATCAATGCACGTTGATCGATGTGAAATGAACGTCCGAAAAACTCCGCCTTTCCAGTGATGTACTCCAGCGGACGATGTGCACATCGCTGTTCGATCAACGCCGAATACGATGCGAACGGCTCATCGGTCAATGGTTTTTCCTCCAGAAGGGGCAGTTCAAGGCGGGGGACATCCAGGCAATTCGCCAGCAGAAGATCCGCCGTCAGCGCCGGTTTTTCAATGTCCTGTGCCCGGAGTTGTTCTGCACCCCATGTCCGCGCCTCGCCGATGGTTTCGGGCCCGTTTGTCGTGCCGTTTGCCATGAAGAACAGAAGACTTAAATGAAACCTGATCCAAGCAAAATGTACGTAGCCAGCAAGATACCGTCCTTGTGTCAATGCCACGTAATTACTCACCTATTTGTTCCGAAAATATAGTTTCTACTTTATTTTGTCGGCAGGGATGCCGGCGCTCCCGGGTTCTTCACAAATAGGTGAGTTATTCTAATGACACTGAACGATTCGGGCCGACGTTATCAAGGGGTTTCAGAAGCATCTTTAGATAACGGTTTATTTCCAATTGGTCAAAGAGCCGTGGGGAAGGAAAGATTCTTTATTTGAATACGAAAGGATGGAGGTTTTCGTTCCCTGTCAGCCACAGATTTTGACAGGCTTCTTCACTTCCTCACTGAACAGGTTATTCCGCATACAGAAGTACAGGTTCGGTCGTTTCAGGACCCCATTTTTTCCAGTTTCTCCCGACGGTTGACCTCCTTCAACCGATTGATATGCTCGTCCATTTCCCCGTCCAGGAACTCCTCCAGGTTGTGCGTGGTGTACTCGATGCGATGATCCGTCACCCGGTTCTGCGGGAAATTATACGTCCGAATCTTCTCGCTGCGTTCGCCGGAACCGATCTGGTTTCGTCGCATTTCCTCCCGTTTTTTTTGCTGTTCCTTTCGTTTTTTCTCGTGAAGTCGTGTACGGAGCAGGCGCATGGCCAACTCCCGGTTCCGGTGCTGGGATTTTTCCGTCTGACATTCCACAGTCATCCCGGAGGGTTTATGTTCCAGTCGAACTTTTGTCGCGACCTTGTTCACGTTCTGTCCGCCGGGGCCGGACGAGCGCATGGCGGAGAACTCGACGTCGGACTCATCCAGTTCCACCTCCACCTCCTCCGGTTCCGGCAGGACCGCCACCGTGCTTGTGGACGTATGGATCCGGTCGCCGGATTCGGTCACCGGAACCCGCTGCACCCGGTGCGTGCCGCTTTCAAACTGAAACGTTGAGTACGCCTTCGACCCTTCCACGGAAAACGTCACGGTGCGAACGCCGTCCATATCCGTGCGGGTCTCCTCCATGATTTCCATGTCCCAACCGTTATCGTCGATGTATTTCCTATACATTTTAAATAAGTCACGCGCGAACAGCGCGGCTTCGTCCCCTCCGGCTCCGGCCCGAATTTCAATGATACACTTGTCCGCTTCTCCCTCCTCCTGTTCAAGCAACTTTTCTTCCAGTTCATGCCGCAGCTCTTCCTGTTGTTCCTGAAGATCCTCCAGTTCTTCCCGGGCCAGTTCCACGAACTCCTCCTCGGTGTCCCCATCCCCCTCGACAACCTCCAGCAGGTCCTGCACCTCGTTTCGGGTCTCCTTGAACTTCCTGTACAGAGAAACCACCGGTTCAAGCTCCCCACGTTCCCGGTGGAGTTCTCCCACGTCGTCGATCCGTTGAAGCTTGTCCGGATCCTGAATGAGCTGATCAATTTCGTCGAGGCGCTCCTCCATTTCGTCAAGTCGATCAAACATCTGCCAGAACCGTCCCTCGAATTACTGTATCGATAAATAAACTGAACGCATGTGATGAAATGGGATTTTTCATCGTATCAACTTGTTCTGTTTTTTACAAAACTTAGACCCACGGAACCCGGACGAGACGATCCAGGAAAACCCCGTCAGGAAACCCGGATGATCCGTGTACGTTTCCTCTGCTCCTGTAATTCCCGTACCATCTGACCCCTTCTGATAGGGTTTATCTCCGTTGCCGAAAGGCTTAGCGTTCCACAATTCACACCAGTGTGACGAACATCCGGTCCGGGGACCCGTCCGAATCGTCCTGCTGTCCTCCTTGCCCTGACTTTCTTCTGACCGTACCTCGATTGACGGATCGGGAGCGACCTGAACCGCTTAACACTTCATGATCTTCCCGTATACTGAAACGTTCCTAACTACAAACTATAATGGGTTCGAAAATCGAAACGTCGGCGGATTGGCATGAGATTCACACCTCCCGGTATAGACCCGATGAAGCTGAAGAGCCCCGCGAAAATCAACCTTTTTCTGGAAATCCTCGACGAGCGGTCGGACGGTTACCATGAAATCGAAACTCTCATCACGGCCGTGTCGATGTTTGACGAGCTCACCCTCGAACCCACCGACGAAACCCATGTTCGCTGCGAGCACAGTGACGTGCCGGAGGGACCCGAAAACCTTGTACACCGGGCCATAAGAAGGTTTCGTGCCGCCACCGGCCTCGACCGGGACGTCACCGTAACCATTGACAAGACCATCCCGCCCGGCAGCGGGCTGGGCGGTGGCTCCTCGAACGCCGCCGCCGTTCTCCGCGGTCTAAATCAGCTCACCAAAGTGTCCCTCAGCCCGTCCGAGCTCATGGACATCGGGAAACAGGTGGGATCCGACGTCAACTTCTTTCTGAACGGGCACTTCGCCGTATGTCGGGGACGCGGCGAGCGAGTGGAAGAGACGAGTTTACCGTTCCCCCTTTTCTTCCTTGTGATTCTTCCGCCCGTCTCCGTGAAAACCCCGATCGTATACAAAAAATCGGACGAATTCTTGACTTCAACCCCGAAACGGGTTAATATACACCTTTCGGAATTGGGTAATAGAAACATCGATTCGGCGCTGTTTAACCGCCTGTACGAACCGGCGATAGCCGCGTATCCATCGCTGGACACGTGGTTTCAGCGCGTCCGGGACCTTGCCTCCCTGACGCCTCACCTGTCCGGTTCCGGATCCGCTATTTTCCTCGCTCATTCCGATCGGGATCGTATT
The DNA here is from genome assembly GCA_964466525.1 of uncultured Planctomycetia bacterium. Taxonomy (GTDB): domain Bacteria; phylum Planctomycetota; class MHYJ01; order CAYXQY01; family CAYXQY01; genus CAYXQY01. The sequence goes on along the minus strand of CAYXQY010000120.1, from coordinate 3,575 downwards.
CGCGAGGAATCCAGCCGCCTAGATCCACTCCGTCAGCTGGACGGGGTATCAATCAAAAAGACTCGATCGCTTAACCGGAACTGGGATCCATTCTGCTCGTAGTAACCCATGAACATCACGAACACCCAGCTTGACATTATCGAGAATCCAAACGGAAAGCTCCGGGCGTTCTGTAGCCTGACGTTCAACCATGAATTCGTGGTGAAAAATTTCAAAATTATTAAAGGGAAACACGGGCTTTTCGTTGCCATGCCTTCCAGAAAACTCACAAAACCCTGTTACCGGTGTGACAATCGGGCGTTCCGGAACGCAAATTACTGTGACCGGTGCGGGAAAGAGTTCGACGACCGCTCCGGGAACAGCCACCACGATACCGACGAAACCCATTCGGACATTGCCTTTCCCATTGAAGATGACTTCCGTGAACAACTTGAGGATCGGCTGATTGCCGCCTACAGGAAGCGAAAGGAGGGTGGATCGGGAGTGAACGTGGAACATGCCAAGGACGAAAATTACGACCTGCTCGATTTCGAATACGAGGGTCCATCAACTGAGGAAACGGACGAGGATTCGGAGGTATCCTCCGAGGAAGACGGATCACCTGAAAGCACCATCGAGGATGCGGATGGAACCCCGCTGACGGAAGATGTCTTCTCGGAACCCACTCAACCGCTCCGAAAGTCTGCGTCCTCTCCGGACACTGCAGCAACAAACACCGTCCCCGCTTCCGAACAGGACGACGCTTCGGACGAGGACAGCACGTCATCGTCCCTGTACTGATACTGTCCCAAAACGCACACAACCAGAACCCTCCCATGACACAGGAATTATTACAGGAGATCCCCCCGGTCCACGAACTGCTAAACACCCCCGACGGTCAATCTCTCCGCGAGACCTACGGTCGGGAAGCGGTTCGAAAACAGATCAACCGGCACCTGGACCAGCTTCGTTCCCGTATCCTGGGCGGCGAAGACGCAGAGGTTCCATCCCCTGACAGTATACGTCCGCCCCGCATCCTGGACGCCGTCGCTTCACAGCTTGAGGCGTCCCGGAAACCATCGATACGCCGGGTGATTAACGGAACCGGCGTGGTCCTGCACACCGGTCTCGGCCGAGCCGTTCTCGGCGAAGAGGTGCTGGATCACCTGCAGGAGGTGAACCGGGGGTACTCGCTGCTTGCCGTGGATGCGCAGAACAAAGAACGGGTCCGTCGTGAACACCGGGCGGCCGACCTGCTCTGCGAATTAACCGGTGCTGAGGCGGCGACTGCCGTCAACAACAACGCCGCCGCGGTTTTCTTGCTTCTCTCCGCTTTCGCCCGGAATAAGGAGGTCATTATTTCACGCGGCGAACTGGTGGAGATCGGGGGTTCCTTCCGGATACCGGACGTCATGAAACAGAGCGGCGCCGAACTCGTCGAGGTGAACAAAACCCATCGGTCGGATTACGAACAGGCCGTTACCGATGACACCGCCCTGCTGATGAAGGCGCACACGAGCAACTATCGGATCGTCGGATTTCAGGACGAAGTGCAAATGAACGAACTTTCGGAGATCGCGGACAAACACGACCTGATGGCCGTCGAAGACCTCGGCTCAGGAGCGCTGGTGGACGTGACGGGGATGGGCATGGGAGAGGAACCAATCGCTCGCGAACGCATCTCTCAGGGGGCGGACCTCATCACGTTCAGCGGCGATAAGCTGCTGGGCGGTCCCCAGGCCGGTCTTATCGCCGGAAAGAAAAAATACATTGATACCCTCCGAAACCACCCGCTATTTCGGGCGATGCGACTTGATAAGCTCATCCTGTCCGCCATGGAGAAAACACTGATTACGTACCTGAATTCCGACTGGCGTCAGGCTCTGCCCGTGTACGAGATGCTATCCCGTTCAAAAGGGGAACTGCACCGGCGTGCGACGGCGCTGAAGGACCAACTGGAGGATGCGACGCCATTTGACCTTGAAGTGGTAGAAGGAGTCTCACGGGTGGGTGGGGGCTCCCTGCCCGGTGAAAAACTACCCACACACCTTGTGCGCATCACGACGGAAGAGAAAACCGCCAACGAGCTGAGCCTGATGCTTCGCAGCCAGGAAACACCGGTGTTCGGACGGGTGATGGACAACAGTTATCACATCGATCCGCGCACGCTGGTCGAAGGAGACGAGGAAGAGCTCCTCCAGCTTTTTCAAAACATCGTCGTGCAGACGTAACCGTTTCGAATGCTTACGAATCCTTCACCCACTTTTTGCGTTTCATCTTCCGTCACCCTGAACCCGGTCCGGACCGCGGATCCGATTGAGAAATCGTTCCTGTCAAAACGGGCCGAAACCTCTTCCATCCCATGAAATCAAATGCTTCCTCCGGTCCCCCGTCTCGGACCCGACCCTCGACACGCTCTCGATTGGCCGGCCTGATGATTCTAACCCTTACCCTGTCGGTTCTTTTATCTCCGGTTGGAGCCCAACCTGTCAAATCCGACCGGTTGGTCGAATACCTGACTGAAATTCAAAACCATCTCCTTCAATCCTACGCTTTTCCCGGAACCTACGAACCGGCCGAGCTCCTTCGACACGGTCGGGATCAGCTGGTCACATCCTTACAGACCACTGATGCCGACCGGTATCAGCTGACGCCACCGGCGGCGAACGATCTTGTACAGCGCCTTGAGGAGGAATCCCTCCCCTCCATTCGGGAACTCGTTCGTCGAATGAAACGAACACAGAACGCGTTTCCCTCGCAGTCCATCGACGAACTCGCCCTCGCTGACGCGTTCGCGTCCGGGATGCTCGACCTGACACGGGACGACTTCAGTCATCTGCTTACACTGGATGACCTCCGGGCGCTCCGGGACCGTCTACTCGGCCAGGACGTAAACCGGTCCATCGGACTACACGTCACGGAACAGGACGAAATATTTCGCACGAATTTTGTGCGGTACCGATCCCCGGCCTATCGAGCCGGACTGCGGTCCGGGGACCGCATCGAGAAGATCAACGAAACCCCTCTCTCCGAAACCACCGTGACGGAACGATCACGATTGTTGAAAACGGACCCGGGCAGAACGGTTCGGATTACATTTCAGCGAAACGGGTGGAACCGGCCCCATACGGTCGAATTTAAGCAGATTCAATCCGCCGTGAACATGGTCGAATCCAAATGTCTCCCCTCGGACATCGGTTACGTTCGGCTGACCCGGTTCGGCCTGTCAGCCACAGGCGAACTCCGTTCCGCTCTCAAACAGCTGAAGGAACAGGGCATGCAATCGATCATTCTCGACCTTCGCAACAACCCGGGCGGGTTCGAGCTTCGCGACGAGGATACGAACCTGCGCGTCAAGGCCTCCGCCGTGGATCCCGACAACGACCTCGTCGAGCTGCATCATCCGCTTCGATCGGGCGTCTCCGCGAGCGAGGGGGGCGAAGCCGTTTTTCATCCTTCCGTGGGCGCGATTCACATCGAGGGCGAGTCGGTCGTCGTGCGCGGCTGCAAGTTTCGCGAGCTTCAGGAGAGTGCGGCGGTGCGGATTCTCAGCGCCGAGGACGGCCCCGCGGTCGTCGAGGCGGGCACCGTGCTCG
>CAYXQY010000119.1:0-11789 GCA_964466525.1 uncultured Planctomycetia bacterium | reverse complement strand
TTGAGGGTCGCGTTGATTCCAGAGCAATGTTCTGGTCCACCTTATGACCGGGCTGGCTCGATTACCGGTTTTTCTGCCGCAGGCAAGATACTGCCCGATTTCCCCGACAGACACAGAACGTTAACAACATGTTTGTTTTTGCTCATCCACCTATATGAGACTCAATTCCCCGATTCGTACATGGTTCTTCTCCAGGGAATCGGCCTATCGTTGTTTGGGGCTTGTTGACTCCTCCTGTTTGAATCAACCGGTTCCAGGTGAGTCTCACAGCGGGCCTTCGCTGCGGACGAAAGAGGAACCGGTGAAACAAACCAACAGGAGGAACCGGCGAACCAGCGGCCTAAACATCCGAAGAGACTCCACCATCCGGTAGATGATGGGCCCAGGAACGCCCAGGAGACTCACGGGTTCGCCCGGGTTCCTTCCTGTCGAGTTCTTCAAGGTTTTCCCTCCTGCAGGATCGAGGCAGGCTCCGGAAAGGATCGTATTGATCCCGAATCTGCTTACCTATCAGTTAACAAACAAGTTCGTCCTTATAGGCGACCTCCTTTTTCCAGATGGTCCAAAGAACCACGACAATTTTCCGCTGGGTGTTCAGGCGAGCTTTGGTTGTGGACTGGCTCCGTTTCTTACTTTTCCGGTAAAACCGTCTGAACCCGTGATCCGTTGTTCCTCTCAATGAACAACGAAAAATAAAGTTCGAGACCGTTTTCAGTTCAGTGACTCCATCCTGATTCAGACGCTGGTAACCAAGGGGCTTTCCATCACTTGTCTGGTGGACCACGGCAAGCGAGCAGTAACGGATCAATTTTCGTTTGTTTGGAAAACGGTGCGGATTCATGATGGGGGCCATAAACCGGCAGGCAAGTACATCCCCCACTCCAGGGGCCTGTTTGAGCCGATCGAACTCCGGATAATCCCTGGCCGCAGCGATCATCAGTTTCTCGGCCTGTTTCCGGAGATCCCTGGTATGGTCAAGAAGATCAAACATCTGGCTGAGGACCGTCCTCATCTTTGGGGTCAATTTCTCAAGGACGGCATGCCGTTTGTCCTCCGGCCAGTTGGTTTTGGCACGAACAATGATGCCGTCCTGTCGAAGATGGGCTTTGATCTGATTCAAAAGGCGCACCTCCTTTTTTCTCAACCGCCCTCGATGGGCTACGATGCGTTTGAATTCCCTTCGGTCTTTTGCTCCTGACAGAAACACCTCCCGGTAGTTGTCCATACGCAACAGCTCGGCCAGCTTTTCGGCATCCAGACGGTCCTGTTTGTCCGGGTCCTTACTGATCCAGCTGTTGGTCAACGGGTTCGAGACGATGATTTGATCGGTCACCGGTTCAAGAACGTCATGCAGCCAGCCGGCCATGTCACAGCACTCCATGTGAACAATCACAACTCCCGGAAGTGCCTCAACCGCACAAGACAATCTCTCCTCGGTTTGTTCCCGGGTTGTTCCGTGATTGATTTGTTGATCCGCCATTTGTTGACCATGTTCATCCAAACCAAAAAGATGAAATTGATTTGAACCAACGTCCAGTCCCGTATAAATTGGAGACATGAGGAACCTCCTGGAAATACGTTTGTAAAAAAGGTGACAGACCGAAAACAGAAACTGTTTCCGGGAGAACCCAACCCCCCGATATCATATCGGGGGGATTTCCTTTGTATGTTGGGAGCATACCGTTTGATTCTTCTATTTTTCATTCGAATCCCCCTTTGAAACAAGCTCCAAAGCGGACAGGCACTCGGCATAGCCGGGAAACCCGCCCGCCGGAGGGGGATGCGAAAAGAAGTTGGCTCTTTATCGTTCCATCCCCCCGAGCGACCCGTTATTTCAATCTACACATCCGATCCATTCCCTCGCTCAATCTCTTGAATCCGGTTATATGGTATCTCCTTAGACCCCCGGTTCCTCCGCCTGCGGCGTTCGTCACCGGAGGCTACGATTGTTGCGCCCCCTCCGGGAGCTTTTTTCCTGGAACGTTGGTCAAAGTTGTGGATAATGAACCGTTGTACAGTAGCTGACGTATCAAGAAATACGCACTCGTGGAACGGGTGCAGGAATCATAGGTGGGGAGGGAAATATTATTGGTCCGATGACGAAAGGATCCATGTTCCTGCGAACAGTTATCGAAGAATTCGACTGCTGCGGGGTCGACCTGGAACTACCGGTATGATGCCGTTTCTGCCAGATACCGAGCATTTAATAAGCCCCGCACCCAAATGACCAAAAAGAACGGAGCCCCGAAGGTCACAGAGGGGCCACACAGAGGACGGAAATCAATCAGTTTGATCTCACCCGCTCTCCCACGTTCTCGGATCAAACCGAATGGGTTCTGAAATCCGTGGCGTATTCGAAACGAGAGCATTCATGCATTCGTATTCAGAACTAATGCTTCCTTCCCCACGGAGTTTTGACCAGTACCAACAGGCTGAATGGTCTCCGGTATTTTGATAAACAGGCTTAATATGGTAACGTAAATGCTCTGTTCACGAAATGAAAGAGAACTTAATGACACTTTCTTCTACAGGATCATACAGTAAGCAGGGAAGTAATCAAGGATTTACCCTGATCGAACTCATCATCTCGGTGGCCGTTCTTTCCATTGCCCTGACCGGTCTTGTTTCCACTTTATACCGTTCCGTCCAGCTGGATAATTCGTTCAAGAACAGGAGCGTAGCCCTGCAGGGCGCCCAGAGCATGATGTCTCAGATCAAGGCGCAACCCCGGCGACAGGGGGGGGCACTTCTCATGGAATTTATCGAGAACATCGACGGTGATCCGGGAGATAGTGTCAATGAATTTGACGTGACGGGCCTTGAACCAAACATTATTGCGGAGGGGATTGTGGAGCATGAGGACAAAGGAGGGTACATCCGTGTGGATGTAATCGTATCCTGGGAGGATCAGATGGGGGAACAGGAGGTGGCCCTTACCGGAAATTTCTACACTTACTCAAAATCCTGACATGTTGTCATACCCGGAAAATCCACACGGTGGATTTACACTTCTTGAGGTTACCATCGTTCTGGCGCTTTTCTCCACGATCATGGCCGCGACGTTGATGACTTTGAGGACCTCGTCCTCGGTTCAGCGTTCACAGTATCTCCAGACGACCATGCAGAACAGTTCCCGCCAGATCCTGAACGACATCAAAAAACACCTCGGGGAGGCGAACCTGTCCGAAAATGAAATCGATACCCGTATGCGGTGGCATATCGACGACGAGTGGGAAACGTACGACAAATTTCATGCCTGGGTGTTTACAGGGGATGCCGACTCGGACCGGTTTTATCCGGCCCTTGTTCAGTGCCCCCAATTTTTTTGTGGCTGGTCCTGGGATGGTGCACAACCGGACCGAAAATTCATGAAGTTTGCCGCTAACTTCAACTATCAGGACGATGCCGGTACCCCCCTTTATGCCTATGAATTTTATGATTCATCCTCCCTTACCCATCCCAAGGGATTTTCACGCAGTGGGCGGATTTACAATGACTTCTATGATCCGGATGAGCATTCGATGAACGGGTTCAATCCGTTTTCGAGCGGATATGACGAGACCACCGCCCAGTGCATCAAAGGCTGGGGGGCCCGACTCAGTCCGCTTGTGCAGCTCGACGTCCTTCAGTTCCCCACGCCTCGAAACGTAAAGGACAACTACATCACGGACGAAGGTGGAGGACGGGGGCCGGATGATCAGGGCTGGTTGATCTATGCCCCCTATTACGACGAAGAATTTGAACGTCTGGAAATGAGACGGTTCGGTTTGTTTGTTACGGATCTGTTTGAAACGTTTCCCTGGAAAGATAGTACGAACAATTCAAACCCTCTATACGCGACTCCTGTGAAAGCAACGGACTCCGTCCCCTCGGAGGTGATCAATGCCGCGGATTCGGTTGTACCGATTCAGACGGATGATTACATCACAGGGTATGGCACATACAACAAAGTGGAGGAGGATGGATCGACGGGGAAGCAGCCACCGGATTGGCTGGACAAGGACCACGGACCGAAGCCAACGTTAAAACACCTGTTTGACTTTAACGGAAACAACCTGATCGAAACCGACGTGGACGCGGACGGAAATGACCAGATCACCTTCGGTTCCACCCGGCCGGAAACGGAATCGACCATCGAGCAGTTCAGACTGTATCCCTCCACGTCCACCGTTGACACGGGGCGGTTTGCGGACTGGACCAGCAGCTCCGACTTCGACAATGTGAGGGCCCTTGTCTATCACAAGTACAGCGACAAAAACCTTCGTTTTTCACATGGGGCCGAACATTATTACGAAATGGAGGTTTTTTACTTCATAGACCTATCCACGGGGTGGACCCGATTCTATTACTACTGCAGCTGGGACCGGAGTAACAGCGGGGGGGACTGGTACTCCATTAACGCATCGTACGTTCGGGAGCCGTTTGACGGGATGAACCCTGATTTTCGCTCCGAATTCTACATTCCGTACAGGGAATTTGGTCGTGGGTTTGTGGGGCTGGACTTTTCAACGTCTTTAACGTATCCGGGGGAGAGTTACGACGAAGATCAGGATAACGATGGGCTTGACGATTATCCCACCATTAACGGTACGGTTACCGGAATTGACAGGGATAAAAATTCTGTACGCATCGGAATCATGATGGACGAGAAACAATTGGTGAACGGTCAGTACCGGCATCCGTCATTCCGCCAGGAAACGATGGTTCCCCTGGTTCCATAGGTGACCCGTAATGAATGAGAAAAATGATAAGCGAGACCCTCAGGGGTGGACATTTCAGAAAGACGCTCCGAGCACACGTTCCTCGGATGGCTCAGATTCGGAACCAACGCTCCTGGAATGGATTGTTTCCGGGTTTCGTGAGAACATCCGGACCGTGTTTGTCCTGTTCGTCCTGTTCATGACGGTCTCCTCGTTGCTACTGCTGACGACCGGTCAATCCGACAGGCCCCGGTATGACATTCCCGGCGGGGAAATTGAACTCATTGAAAAACACCAACTGACGGAGTGGCTCCAGATCACGGAGCGGCTCTCCGAACGACTTGACGAACTTGATGAGCCGTTACACTTACGGGGGAGTCTGTTCTCGTTATACGCCGCCCTGGGGCGTCGAGCCGATCTGCAGGAGGTGGTAAAAGAGATCTGTAGTGAGGAATCAATTCCGTTTGAAACGTATCGCTCCATTACCCACGAAATCGCTCTTGCTTCTCCGCTGGAAAATCTCAACGGAAGAAACAACCGTGATTTCGATGACGAACTAAGTACTGAAAACCCTGATACGAAACGGGAGAGATTACGGCACAACCTAAACGTGCTGTCCGAACAGTTTGACCGGTTCAGGCGGGTCTGGAATCAATTGAGCAATGAAGATCGGACACCCTGATCCATTAGTAAACGATCAGAATTTATTATTTTGCAAATCAGTAAAATTATCGTAAACTTATATTTAACTCCTGATATTCATTTTAAAAACGTGAGGATCCATGAATACTGATTCCATCATTTCAAACCGACAGCGCGGGACCGTGTTACTCGCCACGATCTCCGTCGTGGTCGTCATTGCGGGACTCAGTCTCGTGATGCTTACAGGTTCCACCAATAACGCGGTCATGTTTCGTCAGGATCGTCGTGAGGTGCAGACGGATTACGTGGTCGAATCCGCTATGTCCAAAATGATAGCCAAGATGAACAACGATTGGTTGATTACAACAGCCTATCCCGAACCGGGATCCATGACAAAAAACAGCTCGGGTGATCCGTTTATCATTCATTCCGGCGACAGCGAGCACGCTCCGATTGAAGTTGCCGGAGCAAATCTACGGGGTCACCCGATGCACGATCGGATCGACAACGACCGGGACGGGAACACGGCGGATGCCCCGGCGGATAATGAACTGGTGGATCCGGACGAGGACGATGTGAATGACGAAGGGTATTACAAAGGAGGAATTTACTACGCCCAGGTGCGGGAATGGGTTCGGTCTATTGGTGAGGAAGGCGTGGACGACGACGGGGATGGGATCGTCGATAACCAGAAGGAGGTCCCAAAGATTGGGGCGGAAGGCATTGACGACGACGGAGATGGAACCGTTGATGAACCCGGGGAAGTGAGCAGTTACACGGAGGACGACGCACGACAGTTTACAATAGTGGTTGTTGGGTCTTACGGAAATTATACGATCGAAATGAGGGCCTACGTCAACGCAAACCAGACCTCCGACGACAAGTTTGGTATGTATTCGGAAGGAAACCTCGAACTCAAAAGCAAAACGTACGTCGACAGCTACGACAGTTCAATCGGGGCGTACGGAGGGGCCAATATCTCCGAGGAAGGAAATATCGGTTCGGAAGCGGATTTGACGCTAAAAAAGAACGCGGACGTGTACGGCGACGGCAAGTACGGGGGAACATTGGATAATAAAGGCACGATTCACGGCGAAATCTCCTCGTCGATTGACGACCATACCAATAAGACCTGGAAATTGTTCCGGGATTTCGTGTATCCGTCCAATACCAAAACGGTGTCGACGGGAAAAACGGAACAGATTACGAACAACTACAAAAAACTGCAGGTTGAAAAAAATGCGACCGCCGTCATTCCGGAGAACTCGGTACTCACGTTCGGGAAAAATGGATCCGGAGACCCTGCGATCCGGTCATTGGGAGATGGAGCGACCGTGTCAATCGGTGCCGGTTCCGAAGTCTACATCGAGGAAAGCTGGACCGACGGGGCGGACACGAACATCGTGATCAACGGGCCCGATTCCTCCTCGACGGATCCGCCCACCAAAATTTATATTGCCGACACCTTCGAAACGAATAATCGAACGAATATTACGATTGACGGTCGAGTGGAAATGTACGTTGTGGACGAATTTGACCTCGGGTCGAAATCCGAGGTCAACGTAAAATCCGGGAACACCACGAACTTCTCGGTTCTTGTGGGCGGGGACTGGTTCACGTCCGACGGCTCATCAATACTTGAAAGCTCACCCGGAACGGAAGTCCGTCTCAAGCCGAAATCCGACTGGATGGGGGTACTCTATGCACCGGCCGTACTGTCCAGCAAACTTTATCCCAAAGGGGATTTCTTCGGATCGATTACGTCTAAAAACATCGACATGAAGTCGAAATTTCAGTTTCACTACGATGAACGAATTTCGGTTTCCTGTGGCCTTTCCGCCGTGAACTGTGCCTGGGTCGTCGACAACAGCAACGCCTGGATCGTGTCCCAGCGCGGGGGCGGCCCGGTGATTCACTGAGCAAAATTTTCCCTGAAAATACCATCAAGTTCACCGGCTGTTTCACTCCGTCCGTTCTTCCGCAAACACTCCCGAACAAACCGGACGTTGCCGATACGGACGCTTGAATCATCCTGCTGAACCTCCTACCGTTTAGGTTCCGTCTCACACGTAAAATTCATTCTGTTCGAAGTAATGATGTCAGACGTAAAACTTACGTCGTACAGTGGATGTGCCGGCTGAGCGAGCAAACTGTCACTTGAGGACCTCGGTGAGGTCCTTGCACCTCTTTCCGTGCCGGACGACAAGGAACTACTTGTCGGTTTTGACGCGGGGGACGACGCCGGTGTCTATCGGATCAACGAGGACACGGCACTGATACTTACGGTGGATTTCTTCACGCCCATCGTGGACGATCCGGCGGATTACGGGGCGATTGCCTGCGCCAATTCGGTAAGCGATATTTATGCAATGGGGGGAACGCCGCTTGCCGGGCTGAACATTGCCTGTTTCCCGTCCGAGGAGCTGGAACTATCCCTGCTTTCCGACATCCTGGAAGGGGCTGCCGGAAAAGCCGCTGAAGGGGGATTTCCGATCATCGGGGGACACTGTGTCCGTGACGACGAACCGAAGTACGGTCTCGCCGTGACGGGTACCGTCCATCCGGATCGGATCATTACGAAAGGCGGGGCGAAACCGGGTGATCAGCTTGTCCTTACGAAACCGATTGGAACCGGCATTATTACCACTGCAATCAAGAAGGGCATCGCGGAGAACCGGAGCATAGCGGCGGCCGTCGACGCCATGAAAGACCTGAACGACGACGCCGCGGAGGTTGCTCAATCCGCGGAGGTCGAGAGTGGTACGGACGTGACCGGGTTTGGTCTCCTGGGTCACCTTCAACAGATCATGGAGGAAAGCCGGACTGCAGCCCGCATCCGATACGACGATGTTCCCCTGCTCCCGTCCGTCGAGTCACTTGCCGAAGAGGGAAGCATTCCCGGAGGGAGTCGGAGCAATCTTGATCAGATTTCCGAACACGTCGACAGTGAAAATCAGGTGACGGAGCAGGAATTGCACATCCTCGCCGACGCTCAGACGTCCGGTGGTTTGCTTCTTTGTGTGCCGGAATCGGAGGTGGAAGGGGTTCTGGACGCGCTGGCCCCCGGTCCTTCGTATTATCCGGACGGTGGCACGGTCATTGGAGAAGTCGAATCCGGTCCGGCGGGTACAGTGAAGGTGTTCTGAGCCTGAAACTGCTGAAACCCTGGACCGTTACTGTTCGCGATACACGTTCAGAAGCCAGGATTTCAGGTCCGTTATGCCTGGATTTACAGGGGGTTTCAGTCCGGATGTGATCAGCACGGGGCCTTTGTCCGGATCTGAAACCGGCCGTCCATGACTCCCTTGCACAAGCGAGGCATCAAGGGGAGTTAGCTCCATTCGATACCGAAAACCCAGCTTCTTTTTCAGTACCGTCCATGCCGCGTTTACGTCGGGAAAGGAAAGTTCCGGATCCACGAACATCTCCACGGGGTCGTACCCCGGTTTGCTGTGTATGTCCACAGTCCGGGCATAGTCCGGAGCATGATCATCGTCCAGCCAGAAATAGTACGTGAACCAGGCCCCGGGTTCGGCAATGGCAATGAAATCTCCGGAGCGACCGTGGCATATCCCATGCTCACGCTGCTGCTGTTTTCCCCAGACCTGTTCTACACCCTCCATGTCGCGCAGACGTTTCCGGGCAGGTGGGATTTTATCCTGATCCCGCACGTAGACATGTGCGACCTGATGATCCGACGCAGCGAACACAGTGGACTGACCGATATCAAGCTGTTCGCCAAATGGCCCGTATTTCACGTTCAGCCAGCCTTCTTTGCGGAAGATGCGGTTGATGTGCACGGGGTGATTTACGGAAGACAACCCGTACTCGGAGAAAATGACCAGTTTTGTGTCCGTTTCATCCGCGGCCTCCCTGATCGTTTCAACACATTGGTCCACCTTCGACAGGGCGTCCCGGGAGCGGCTGTCATCGGGGCCGTGTTTCTGCATGGGGTAATCGAGAAGAGGCAGGTACGATAACGTAAGGTTTGGCTGACGGGATCTCAGCGTATGAGCCGTTGCTTCGGCAATCCATTCCGTTGCGGGGGGACCGGAGTGAGGTCCCCAGAACGTGAAAAACGGGAAGTCCCCGAGCTTCTCTTTTAATTCCGTAACATAACGGTGAGGAGCACCATGAATGTCAAATTCTTTGCTTCCATCCGACCCGTACCAGGGTTTTGGAATCACGCGATAGTCCGCTGAGACCGCTCCCTGACTGAACCAGAAGAAAAGAAGGGCGGTGGTAAAATCACCACCGAATTCGTCCCTGGCCTGTTCATAGATGGTTTCACCGTTGATCAGCTCCCGTGCCTGCTGCCAGAAACGGATTTCCTGGGTATCGTACAACCACCCATTTCCAACTGCACCATGTTCGGAAGGTGGGGACCCGGTCAGCAGGGAAGCCTGCGGGGGAAGTGTGACCGCTGGAAACACGCCGTCCAGTGGCTGCGCTCCGTCCGACCCACCCTCCTGACTCAGCTCCTGAAGCGTGGGGGTTTCGGACCCGATATGAGCGGGTGTCAGACCGACCACGTCCACGAGACAGATCCGTTCCATGCGTTCCTCCCGGTCAAATAAAAAATTTCGCGATGTTACATTCTAACTGAAAATTTATTCATGTACAGCGAGTGGTCGTGTCAGCGAAAAAAACCTGAATGACCTGTCGTGCATCAGATGACGTCCGTCTTCATAGTTTCGGGGGTGGACGATGTGTATTCCCCTTCTTTTAACGCGAGTCAGACTGTGGAGAAACTGTAGTGTGTAGAAAGAAAATTTCAGGAGAGGTGGTGTCATATCCGTTTTATCCTTCTTCGGAAAACTGGTACAATAATAGAACAGTTAAGTCTATTTCACCTGTGTTTGATCCGGTAGGTATCCGGTCGTGTTATATCGGGCACTCGCTTTCGCCCGGTTATAAGGTTTATTTCTTCGAACGTTACCGAATCGATGAACAAGGATAACAGTAACCCGGTGGTAAATGACATTCAGATCTCCATTGCAAGTATGAATGGGGATTTCAGTGTCTCCACGAACGACGCTCTGTCCTTCTCGCTCTTCCGTATGGGTCTGACGGTCAGCACGAAACGATTCTTTCCGTCGAATATCGAAGGGGATCCCACAAGATATCTCATTCGGGTGAACAACAATGGGTATCAGGCCATTAAAGACAATCTGGACCTGAGCATTGTCCTGTTTGAGGAAAACGCCGCCGAGGACATCGCCCGGGTGCGCGAAAACGGCGTGGTAATTTACGATCATAGTTCGGGTTTTGGGGAGGATATCCACCGGGCACGGCAGGAGGAAAATTCGGAAAGTCAGTGGTACCGGGACGAATTGACGTATTATGCAATTCCGCTGCAGGAACTTGCCGAGGAGGAGTTTCAGAAACCGAAGCTCCGGAAGATTATGCGGAACGTTATCTACGTTGGCGCCCTGTATGAACTGCTTGAAATGGATATGTCGTACATCCGGGACATCGTGCGGGAGAATTTTGAAAGCAAGGGGGAAAGTGTCATACAGAGCAATTTCGAAGCGCTTGAACTCGGTCAGGAATACGTTCGTGAAAATATAACCAAACGTGATCCATATCGGATCAAGGCGGACGAACCGCACGAGGACAAGCTGTTCATGACCGGAAACGACGCCTCCGCCATCGGTTCGGTGGTTGGCGGATGTACCTATACCAGCTGGTATCCGATCACCCCCGCCAGTTCGCATGGGGAGAACATGGAAAAACTTTCCAGTTACACCCCACTTATCGTGGAGCAGGGGGAGAATGAAGATTCCTGTCTGGGACGAGCCATCGGTGCTTCATGGGGGGGCGCACGCTCGGCCGCCTCGACGAGTGGACCGGGGATTTCAAACATGGCTGAATTCGTCGGATACTCGTCGTTTACGGAAACGCCGGTCGTCATTTTTGATTTCCAGCGTGTGGGACCAAGCACCGGGTTGCCCACCCACACCAAACAGGGGGATTTACGGTCACTGATGCACATCAGTCACGACGAGGCCCCGCGTATGGTGCTGACGCCGAGCACGGTCGAGCAGATCTACGAATATTCTCGGGTGTCATTCGACATCGCGGCCGAATATCAGATGCCGGTGTTCGTCATGTCGGAGTTGATTCTTGGCATGGGCGGATACACGGTCGATCGATTTGCGTATCCGGAGGAAGCACCGAAACTGGGGAAGATTCTTGACGAGGAGGAGTTAAAAGAATGGAACAATGAAAACGGAGAGTGGAAACGGTTTGAGGACGTGGACGGAGATGGAATCGGCTATCGGGTCCTTCCCGGCACGGAAGACGGGACACATGTGATACGAGGTTCCGGTCACGCGCCGGATACGACGTATACGGAGGATCCGGAGGTGTATGAGAACCTGATGCAGCGGTTGTACAAAAAACTTGACACGGCGGATGAACGTGGTGACCTTCCGGAACCGAATT
>CAYXQY010000118.1:1533-11896 GCA_964466525.1 uncultured Planctomycetia bacterium | reverse complement strand
GTTCCTCGATTCGTATGCGGGAACCGGTTCTCCGTTTTCGATGCGTTCGGCGCATTGATACAGGAAGGAGTTCGGTCGGGAGCGGGGGCCAAAGATCGTAAACGGTCGGACGACGGTAAGGTTAACTTCCGTTTGCTGTTTCTGGAATGCCCTGCAGAGAAGTTCCGCCGCCCGTTTGGATACGCCGTACGGGGAAACCGGATTCAGCCGGTTCGTGTCTTCCTGAAACGGAACCTCCGGCTGATTTCCGTAGACGGCCGACGAGGAGACGTACAGAACCTTGTCCGGCTTCTGATCCGCCAGCTGATCCAGCAGGTTGGATGTGCCCCGGACGTTCGTCCGAAGAAAACGGGACGGTTCTTCCAGCGACGCGGAGCGGCCGGTTGCCGCTGCAAGATGCACCACCCGATCGGCCCTGTACGAGCCGAAAAACGAAGAAAGTGCGGAGCGGTCAAGAAGATCCAGCTCTTCAAACGAAAAAGAGGTTCCGTTATCGGCGGCGGTTTCCCGGAGGGCCGCCAGATTTTGTTTTTTCAGCGACGAATCATATGTATCCGTCAGGGCGTCGATACCTCTGACGGGAATGCCCTGCTCCAGAAGATGCATGCCCAGGTGATGACCGAGAAACCCCGCCACACCCGTGATCAGGACAGAATTTTTCTGTTTCACGGAGTTCACCATGCAAGGACCATGAAATCAAAAAATGCTTGTGCCTGGTAAATAAAGGGGCCGAGGATCAGTCCGAAGAAACCCGAAAAGGCGAGGATCAGGATGATCACCATCCCCGCGGGCCCCGAAAGTTGATCGAATTGCTGTTTCATAGACCGGGGCAAATAATATCGTAAAATCCGGGAACCGTCCAGTGGAGGGATGGGAATCAGGTTAAACACACCCAGTATGATGTTCGTGAAATAGAACAGGTACAGCGCCAGGTGAATTCCGTTCGTGTAAAAACCGGTTCCTCGTACCAGTACGGCGACGGCGATACAGAGGCCCGCCAGGACGAAATTGCTGAGTGGTCCGACCGCCGCGGCAATTGTAAAATCCCGTTCCGGATTTCGGAAGTTCGCAGGGTTCATCGAAACCGGTTTGGCACCGCCGAACGCAAAGCTACCCCCGGACAGAAACAACAGGCCCACAGGCATGATAATCGTCCAGACCGGATCGATGTGGGGCAGCGGATTGAGCGTGAGGCGATTGTTCAAACGGGGCGTGCTGTCTCCGTAATAATCCGCGGCGTACGCGTGGCTCAGTTCATGTACCGTGCCTGAAAACAGCAGAAACACAACGAAAAACACCCCCTTTACGACGTTCGGTGACATGTTTTATTTTGCCTGAATAAATCCGGAATAGAGTATCAAGAAAATGATACGTCAGGTCGATAACGTCTGTTCTCCGGCGGGTGTGACACACAGAAACGTTCCTTTCGAACGTTGATCGGGGAACTTGCTCCGTATTCATGTCGGTGCGGTCTGAGAACGTGCTGCGTTCCTACGAGTTTCCGTCCACCAGATCGGAAAGCTTCTTGAAAAGTGATAGTGCTCGTTCGTACATCTTCTCGATGGGGGGGAGCTTCTCCGGGTCGGGACGGTTGTCGTCGTTCGAAGGGGAAACGGACGAATCACCGGTTGGGTTTTCCGCTCCTTCTCCATTCCTCTGATCCGTTTTGGTTTGAAATGCGTTCATTTCAAATCCTTCCACGTCCACTTCCCCGTCCTTGCTCCATCCGCCCGGTCCCCATTCGTCGTTGTCCCAGTCGGACAGGTCCTCGTCCGCCGATCTGTCAAATTCTTCCGAAGCCATTTCCTGTACATCTTCTTCTCCGAGTTCATCCAGGGTTTTGTACTGACCCTCCGATTGAATGATATCCATGACTTCGTCCTCCTGCTCGAACTGGAAGGTATCCAGCAGCCGGCAAAGCTCTTCTCGTTCCTCCGTGTGAACCGGTGTGTTGACCAGGCTCCGGATCAGTTCCTTAAGACTGCTGGAGTCCCGGGAATACGGAACGTTACGCTCCATCAGGTGAAAAATCATTAGTTTCTCAATACCACGAATTGCCAGGAGAAGGGCTTGCGTGTCGTATCCGGCTTCGTAGCCGCTGCGGGCGAAACGCACGTCGCTCATGGCCCGCTTCAAAATCTTCTCCGGATCGGTGGAGTGGAGCTCTTCAGGGTTCATGAGAATAGGATGATGAAGTTGGAGAACTCGTTTGAATCGTGTCTTTACGTTACCAGATTACCGATTCACGGTAAAGGAAAGAGAAGGTGAGATGGGAGGACGGTGGCAAAATCCCCGCTACCCATCCGGAGCCGACGTTCTGTCAGCCTGATCTTTGGAACAAAACGAACGATATTGCGAGAAAGATTCCGGGAGAAACTCAGTGAGATCCGACGCGATTAATCCATCCGTTCCATGTGTTCCGGCTGCCAGATCCCCGGCATGACCGTGCAGGAACACGCCGAGTCGGGCGGCGTCGTACGGGTCGTACGATTGACCGAGCAGTGAGAGAATGACCCCCGTGAGTACATCCCCCGATCCCCCCGTGGCCATGCCCGGATTTCCGGTTGTATTCACCCAGGTCCGGTTTCCGGACGAAACCACCGTATGCCGTCCTTTTAAGACCGTCACCAGTCCGTGTTTTTCGGCAAATTCAGCGGCCATCGCCTCACGGTTTTTCTGGATCTCCGGAATGGAATGCGTGGTTAACCGGCTGAACTCCCCCGGATGAGGGGTCAGGACAAGCGGAGCTTCGACCTCGTCGAGCAAAGAAACGTCCTTGCTGATAATATTTAAACCGTCCGCGTCGACCACCGTCGGAATCGAGAACGAACGGAGAAGTGTGCGCACGAGATAGACCGTTTCATCCTGCGTACCGATGCCGGGTCCGATTCCCGCCGCATCGCTTTCGGAAGCCATCGATCGGATCCGTTCCCCGGCATCCGGGTGAAACGAACCATCACGGGTGTCCGGAAGAGGGAACACAAGAGGACACGTCATTTGCGAGGCAACCGCCGTATAAATCCGTTGCGGTACCGCCGTTCGGACCACTCCGGCTCCGGCCCGCAGACAGCCGCGGGACGCGAGGATGACCGCACCGGCCATTCCGACCGATCCCCCGACAATCACGTCGTACCCGAACGACCCTTTGTGCGCGTCCGAGGGACGTGGTTTCAACGGTGGAAGTTCATCCGGTATTTCAAAGGCGTTCATGGGACTGCGTTTCTGTATGGGTACACACCCCGGAACCCGGGTTTGATCCGGTGTGACAGGGGCTGACGAAGTTTGAGTAGTTGACGAAGGTTGAACAGGTTGGTCAACCAGGACTGAACGTTACCGCTTACTTACATTCGTCTCAGCAGGTTATAAACGAACCGTGATCCGGTCGATTTGATCTAATACAAATCCGTGCTCAGCTGCTTTTCGGCGTCCACCACGCCACGGTTAACGGTTTCAACGGATTTCATCAGGCGCCGACGCAGCATCTCGTTCGAGTCAAGGTTGCGGTAGATCTGGCGCAGGAGCTGAACCGTCATGCGGAGGTTTCGCACCAGGGTGCCGTCCGCGATGTCACTATCCCGGGTCACCTGGTGGAGGGGCCGGCCGCGGGCCCAATCGTAAATCAAAGCGGAAATCGAAAACTCCGGTTGCTTTGTGAGCGACTCGATCCCCAGTTCGTCCTCGTGTTTGTTGACCGCGCGAATCAGGTTCTCCGCCTGATTGGCCGCACGCTGGAAATCCTGATTGCGGTGTTCGTACGCCTGTCGATTGCGTGATTCAAAGACGGTGGAGGAGATGAGCAGAATTAAATTCATCTCGTCGAGTTCATGTAGCAATCCGGATTGCATGTATTCCGACGCATGAATTTCGTATCCGTTGATCCGGGAGGCAAACCGTCCTTTGGACGTCAAATTTTCGTCCTCGATGTATCCGAAATCCTTCAGAAACTGAAGTCGCTTCTTCAGCTGATCCACCATGTGATCGTACTTCTGCTGGTTCTGATGTTCCGCTCGATCGGTGGACTGAAAATGAACAAAAGACTTTTCGCAGGCATCCAGAATCCGCTCCCCGAGCTGGTCGTACAGGTTCAGGATCGTGGCGTAATTAAGTCCGAACTTGCTCTTGATCGGTTCGACTTCTCCATGGAAGATGCGTTCCAGGGCATGATAATTGAAATCGGGCCAGTCGATGACCGGGTACACGTGACCCACCTCGTCAATGCCCCGACGACCTGCTCGACCCGCCATCTGCTGGAATTCTCTTGTTTTAATATACTTGACACGTGTGCCGTCGTATTTCTGAAGCGATTCGAAGAGCACGGAACGAGCGGGCATATTAATGCCAAGCGCAAACGTTTCCGTAGCGAAGAGCAAGTTGATCAACCGTTCCGTGAACAGCCGCTCGACGATTTCCTTGAGCGCGGGAAGCAAACCCGCGTGATGATAGGCAATCCCTTTCGGAATTAATTCACGCAGGAGCGAAAGATCCTGACTGTACTGTACGTCAAAACTCTCCACACAATGCTCGAAAATATCCCGTGCCCGCTCGGATTCGGCTTCTGTCAGTAGAGAGCGGTACTTGTGGCGGCGTGCTTTTTCCCGGCAGCCCCGACGGCTAAACACGAAAAACAGGGCGGGCAGATGGCCTTTTTGGTCAAGGGAATCGATCAACTTCGATTCGGATTTGTTCAGTTTGTTCCGGCTGATCTCCCGGGCCTGTTTCCGCTTGCGGGAATGAAACAGGTCCTCAAGCTCATCCACGCTCTTAAATCCTTTCGTCGGAACAAAGGGCGACAGTTTCAACGGGACCGGCCGTTCGTTACACTCGACGACGTCCGTATCGTAATCCCTGATTTCGTTCATCCATGCCGCCAGGCTATCCAGGTTGCTTATGGTGGCACTGAGCGAGATGAACCGAATGTGCTGGGGGGCGTAAATGATGCTTTCCTCCCAGACCGTCCCCCGTTGTGCATTGTCCATGTAATGGATTTCGTCGAAGATGCAGTACCGGACGTCCTGTAACCGTTGCGGATCCTCGAAGATGGTGTTCCGAAACACCTCCGTGGTCATAATGAGGGCACAGGCGTCCTGATTGATCGTTACATCACCGGTCATGATGCCGACCCGGTCGCCGTACGTATCCGAAAAATCACGAAACTTCTGATTGCTCAATGCCTTTATGGGCGCCGTATAAATAATCTGACTGTCCGCTTCGATACACTTTTCCAGAGCAAACTCGGCAATGAGGGTCTTTCCCGCGCCGGTGGGCGCACTCACGAGAAGTGATTTTCCGTGTCGGAGCGACTGTATCGCGTCACGCTGAAACGGATCGAGGGTGTGCCCCTGATAGGTATTCACTTCCTTCGAGGGATCCCCGTAAATATGCTTTATTCCTTCTTCTGTAATTGATTTTGACGTGGAATGCATCGTGAATCAGCAAGTTAGATCGAATGTGGAAAAAAGAGTAACCGGTTAAAAATCCGTGGGGAAGGAAAGATGATTTGTCTGAATACGAAATCTCGGATGCTTTCGTTCCCGGTATGCCCCGGATATTTTACCAGTTACAAAAAAGAACACTGTTCAGGTTAAAAGAAAGAAAACGGAAAGTGAAATGTGTGAAGGGGGGAGCGTGTAAGACCTGAAACGTGCGACGATGTTGAGGCCGGAGATCAACCGGGTTCGTTATTCTTGCCGCTTTTGCTGATCCGGCTGCTGGTTTGTCGAAGACGCATCAGACGCATCATTCGCCTCCGTATTCTCGTCATCGTCCTGATTCTTCTGTCGCTCTCTGTAGCGGTCGTACGCTTTTTTCCATCGGGGATACACCTCCAGAAAACGACGCTGTTTTTGCGTGCGTGCCGACACCCCCTTGGCTTCAAGAGCCGCCAGATCTTCCTTGATGTATCGATACTTATCAGGCGTCCAGCCATCGTCCGGGTGGAATTCCTGCAGAAGCTGTTTCTCTCCTCTCCTGTTTTTTACCTCTCGTGCTTCCTGGATTTTCTCCCAGTTTTCAAGAAATCGCTCCTCCCTGTTATTGCGCTGGAACGCGAATTTCGATTTCAGTTTCTGATAGCGTGCGTTCGTCCATTCGTCGGCGGGGAAGTCCTGAAGGAGCCGTTTCTGCTCGGTTGAGAGCTCGGGAGGTCCATCTTCTTCCGTCTCCTTCTGTTTCTGCTCTTCTTCCTTGTCGCTCTGATTGCCTTTTTGTTTGTTTTTTTTGTCCGTGGAGTTGTTCGGGGTTGATTCCTCCGTATCCGGTCCGTTTCCCGGGGATTCGGAGGTTTCCTCTTCCGCAGAACGAGACGCATTGATGCCCGACTGGTACTGTTTTTTAATCTCTTCAATGCGCTTCCGCTCGGACGGTGACAGTTGATCAAGTTTCTGAATCGAACGAATATTCTGGCTTCGTATGGTGATCGTGCCGGACATAGAAAGCTTCTCGTGACTGATCTCAAGCTGAATGCGATCTCCCAAAAGGCCAATAACCGTGCCGGAAAGTTGATAGCCGTTGTCCAGGCGAACACGGATGCGTTCACCGGTTCGAACTGAAGGGAGGTTTGCTAAAGAATTCCGGTCCGCTGATCGTTGTGTCGGATTTCCTTCGTTGGACAGTCCGGCACCGATAGCGGGTCCTTCGTCCGGAGATGTTCCGGTCTGACCAATCCCCCAGACGCTCACAAGCAACAATATCGCCAGAGATTTCAATGATTGCGACAATCCTGAAAATCTGCTCATTGCCTTCACCTATTGAGTTATGATTTTGCGGAAGGACTTGATTATACCAGAGAAATCGAAATCAATCAATATTTTTAGGTTACTTTGGAGGTTGGACCTCGGTATCTCCGGGAATTTACGTACTGCAGGAACTGTGTTTTGCCGGTGCCTGAGACAGTTGTGCGAAATGACACTTGTAACACACCGTTCGACGGATTAAATTTGACTAATAACATACGAGGCCTGTTTAAAGTTACCGCACTGTCTAAGACGTAACCCGGTGGGACGAAACGACATGCCCCCATAAGCGTTGTCAGTTCATCCCTCCCGATGCTCCTTTGGCATCGGTTGGGGCGAACTCTTCGCTCGTCCGTACAACTCGTTTCGCTGAAGCTGAGAGGGTTATCTGGCGGTCGTCCATCGCGCGATTTCTGAATTCCATCCGAAAACGTTCAGCACCATGACTGTTACGCAGGAGAAAATTCAGCTCGACACGGAAGGACACACGGACATCATCGACGTCACCGATCAGGTGAAGTTAAAACTCAAGGAGGCGTCGCTGAAGAACGGCATCGTCTGCGTTTTCATTCCCGGCAGTACGGCAGGAGTAACAACCATCGAACACGAACCCGGATGTATTCAGGATTTCCAGAATCTATTCGAAGAACTCATCCCGCTTGACAACGGCTACAATCACGAAGCGGGAATGAGAAACAGCAACGCGCACTCTCACATGCGTGCCTCACTTCTCGGACCGTCCGTCTCCTTACCGGTGGAAAACGGACAGCTCGTACACGGCACCTGGCAGCAGGTCATTTTCGTCGACTTCGACAACAAACCCCGAACTCGACAGCTTGTTGTACAGATGGTCGGTACGTAACGGACAAAATGCCAATCCGTCTGCTTCATTGATCAGCAAATATCCGTGGATCAGTCATTTCCTAAATCAAAACGCCTGCTGAAGCGAGAGGAGTTCGACCGAACGTTTGACCGGGGCTCAGTTTTCAAGAACGAAGATATTGTTGTCTACTGTGCCGAAGGGACCACGGAAGAAACGCGGCTTGGAATCGTCGTCGGATCGTACGTCGACACGGCGGTGCAGCGAAATCGGCTGAAGCGGGTCATACGAGCCGGGTTCCGACGTGTGCAGGCCCATCTTCCGGAGGGGTATGACCTGATCGTTATTCCCCGTAACGTTTCATCCCTTTCCTCGTCCGATGTACGAACCGGATTGCGAAAACTGCTGACGGAAGAAAGCATACGGAGCAAAGAAAACGGGGACAACGGGGGGGGGTGAATCCCACGTCGGCACGGACCGAAGGCAGATCCGGGCCCGTGGTCGCTGCACCGAACCTTGATTTACCTGGAATCAGCTCGTTCCGGGATCAGCACGAAGGAGAACACAGCTTCCGGTTCAGCCCCGGGTTCAACCCGGGTCGACACTCCGTTTTTCAGGATGTCTTCAGCGTACGAGCGGAGTTCGGTGATGAGGAATCCCGCCAATCGATCTCCGTCAAGCCGTTCCGACAGGTCACTGAATTCCTGAACTGCATTTTCCGCATGCCGTTTCAATCCACGGTCGTTTCCCTGTCGAACTTTCACACCGGCAGCGGCAAGTTTGATGAGCGCACGAAGGAAATCCGCAGTAATACCTGAACGACCGGCCGCGTGCCAGAGCTGTTCCCATGACTCATGGGCCTCCCAGTAGTAGCCGTAATTAAACAGGTCCATACCATACAGAAAATCCGGACAGTCCCACCACCGTTCGGGGTTCAGAGGTTGAGTAATTTCCTCTTCCCCGTTGTACGAATGTCCCTCTGGATCGTTTTCGGGATGTGGCCAGTGGCCGGGGACGTACCCGTAGGGTGGAAAGTCCCGTTCCGGCAGAAGTCGATGTTCCGTACCGCTCATGAACTTATGATACCACCAATGGATGATACGCAATGGATGATACGACATTAAGCAAGATGTCTTCCCCCATCCACGTGCAGCACTTCCCCCGTGACAAAACTGGAGGCTTGAAGAAAGTAAAGCACGGCATCCACGACGTCCTTGACCTCTCCCCAGCGTCCCGCCGGGAGATCGGACACAATGTGATCCAGCTCTTCCTCGTCCGTTCCTTCCGGTGGTAAAATCGGGCCCGGGGCAACTCCGTTCACGGTAATTTCAGGTGCCAGTTCCTGAGCGGCCGCTTCCGTTGCATCGGCGAGGCCCCCCTTGGCGACGGAATATGCAAACTGTTTGGCCTGCGGTCGCTGAGCCCGCCAATCGAGCAGGTTGACGATACGGCCGTTCCGCAGCTCCTGTTCGGCAAACCGTCGCATGAGTTGAACCGGAGCGTTGAGGTTTACCTCCTGATTCCGCCTCCAGCATTCATCCGTCGTATCACGAAATGACACGTGCTCAAAAACCGACGCATTGTTCACAAGTACCTGTATCTCCCCCAGGTTCTGACAGCTTTCCTCAAAAAGTCGACCCGCTGCGTCCGGCCTGGAGAGATCCGCCTGAATCGTATGGGCCTGTATATCCTTTGCGACAGCCTGTTTTCTCGTTCGTTCTGCTTCGTCACGGGACGTATGATAGTGGAGCATCAGATTCGTGCCGTGTTCCGCAAGCCGAAGGGAAATGGCCCGACCGATTCGTCGGGCGGCTCCTGTCACCAGTGCGTTCGTGCCGTTAATTTTGATATCAATCTCCTCCGGGCACTTTCCGGCGTGAAAGATGGATTCCGAGACGGTATTTTACTTTCCCTTCCGCAGGAAAAAAAATATAAACCCATTTAAATTCCTCCCGTCTGGCGGTACCCTCTGGTTCATACGTCGTCGTTCCTGTATGATTCAGGGGCCTCGTTAATCCTTCAAATTTTCAACACCTTACGCTTCTGTGGACCCGTTATGTCGATTGACGAAACGTACGAGAAACTTATTGAGCGCCTCCGGGAACTGTACGAGATCTCCAGTGCTGCCGGTGTGCTGAGCTGGGATCAGCGCGTGAATATGCCCAGGAAAGGCGCGAAGATGCGTTCGCGTCAGATGTCTCGCCTTCAGGAGCTCGCCCATGAACGAAAGACCGATCCGGCTCTGAAAGAACTGATTTATGATCTGCACGAGCAATCCGAGAACCTTTCGTTCGACCGGCGAGTCGTCGTTCGAGAAACAAAGAAGGAGATCGATCGAGCGCACAAGTTGCCCGCCGACTTCATTGCCGAAAAATCTCGTGTCACCTCTGAGGCATACAACGTCTGGCTTGAAGCGAAAAAGAACGACGACCTTGACTCCTTTCTTCCCTATCTCAAGAAAAACGTTTCCCTCGCACGAAGAGAAGCGGACCACATCGGATACGAGGATTCCCCGTACGACCCTTTGCTGGATGAATACGATCCCGGGCTGACGGAACAACGTGTTGCGGATCTGTTTGACGAACTACAGGAGCGGCTCGTTCCCGTCGTCGATCGTATCAGTGCATCGAACGTGTCCTGCCCGACCGAAAAGGTGGGAAATCAGAGCTGGTCTGAGTGCAAACAGAGACAGTTCGGACACGAGATCGATGAGCAACTCGACTGGGAGTTGATAGAGGCGGCCCAGCCGGCACTCGATACGGGCGAACCCGTCACCATCGATACCGAGATAACCAACGTTCACCGGACGGTT
>CAYXQY010000118.1:0-1523 GCA_964466525.1 uncultured Planctomycetia bacterium | reverse complement strand
GTATCGGCCCCGACCGAGAAAGTACGGAATCGGAGCTGGCCTCAGGACAAACAGAAGCAGATCGGAGCCGAGATCGTTGAGCAACTCGGTTACGACATGGAGGCGGGCCGCATCGACACGACGGAACATCCGTTCTGCAGCGGTCACAGGGGGGATGTACGCATTACGACCCGGTTCGACGAAACAAACCCTTTTGTTTCCTTCACAAGCCTCCTGCATGAAACCGGCCATGCCCTGTACGAGCAGGGACTGGACGCGGAAAACTGGGGGACCCCCCTTTCCGAACCGGTGGGAATGGCCGTTCATGAGTCTCAATCACGGCTCTGGGAAAACATGGTCGGTCGAAGTTCCGCTTTCTGGTCCTGGGCCTGGCCTTCATTCCGGGAAACGTTTCCGGAGCAAACAGAACAGCTGTCGAAGGAGGAACTTCTCTTTCTTCTTCACGATTCGGAACCGGGTTATATTCGCACGGAAGCGGACGAAGTGACGTACAACCTCCACGTTATTCTCCGATTTGAGCTTGAAAGAAAGTTACTGCACAGGGACCTCCGCCCGCAGAACGTGCCGGAAGCGTGGAACGAAAAAATGGATGAGCTTCTCGGCATCACGCCACCCAACCACCGGCTCGGGGTCCTTCAGGATGTGCACTGGAGCAGTGGAGCATTCGGCTATTTTCCGAGTTACGCGATCGGCAACCTGCTCGCCGCACAAATTTTTCAAACGGCCGAAGAAGAGGTTGGTCCGTTTGAGGAACCCTTCTCAAACGGCAATTTTTCCCCTCTTCTGGAGTGGTTGAGGGAACATATTCACCGGGAGGGAAAACGTTATCGAACCGATGAGTTAACCCGGCGTGTTACGGGCGATCCGTTACAGGTGGAACCGTTTATTGAGCATGTCAGAACCAGTTACCTCCCGTATTACGAATAGATCAAAGATAAGAGAATACCTCCCGGGTCTGCAGTTCCTGCGTGAAATGTGCCCGAGTTTTGTTCGGGGACCGGTAGAGGATCGGCGGCCTCCGGTGCCTGCGCCTTCGAAGGTCGTGCAGTCCCCGGGTTTTGCGATTTATTCAGATACGATCCATGCTGGAAATCCAACAGATCCAGAAGGTCATTTTCCCACTTTATTCCTGCATCGGTCCCGTATATCCTGTTAGGTACCCTTACTCTGCGCCTAATATGAAAAGGGGTGCGTACGCAGCGTCCCTGAAAAAGCGGGACGACCAACGAGAAAGAACTCCGTTCTTCCACGTATGAAGTACGATGAAAGCAGAGTGCAACCGACGTTGCCCCATCTTTTGTCAACCGGACGTGTTTTTCGGAAATGAGCCGTCAGTGAGGGCAGCGATGTCCTTTTACTTTCAGAAACCCGTGAACGTATGGTTTCTCGCGGGGGAACTCCGTCCGGTAGATCCTGTTAACGGAGCACGGGGTGGAACCCCTTTTCAGATTGGGTGAGCTATACTCCTTCATAGATTCGGGAGCGGATAGGGGCTGGTGCCCCTCCTGGACTTCAAATCCAGT
>CAYXQY010000117.1:0-11974 GCA_964466525.1 uncultured Planctomycetia bacterium | reverse complement strand
AGCGCGTGGTTGTGGTCCACGAGGACGGGGGTTCGAAACCCCTCGGCCACCCTTCCCTCTCCTCCTCACATTCCGGAAGGTAAGGTTCGGTTCGACTCCATACCGTCAGAATTAATTGGAATCGGGGTTCTCTGCAGTCGTCAATCAAAACGGGAACTCGCATCCCTATGACAACCAAAATCTCCCGGAATTCACACCCAGCAACGGCAGGAAGGAATGCAACGATTCTTCTATAGTATCGTACCGGGGTTAACCTTGAACCACTTTTTGAGAATGAGTGCATAAACCTCCCGAAAATCCACCGTGTGCTGCACGTCCCCGTTAGCTCGCTTCTGCGGGGCGATGCCGGGAAACGAGCCGTGAAGACCGGGTGGAAGGCCGTTCCCAATGACAAACATCGGCCCTGCTTTCCCGTGATCCGTGCCCCCGCTTCCGTTTTCTTCGACGCGACGGCCAAACTCCGAAAAAGTCATCGTGGTCACCCGATCGTTTTCGTCGTTCATGTCGAGATCCTTGTAGAACGTGCTCACCGCTTTGCTGAAAGTTTTTAAAAGTTTGTCGTGTCGGCCCTGCTGGTCGTCGTGCGTGTCGAAGCCCCCGATGGAAACGTAGTAAACGCGGGTGGGCATGTCCGCGGCGATCATGCCGGCGACCTTTTCAAGATCCCGGGCGAGACCCGTGTCCGGATACTTGGGCTTGTTTCGTTTGTGCCGGGAAGCCCGTATCATCTGTTCGGTGCTCGTGACGAAATTTGCGGTTCGCTGCCGAAGGTAGTCAATGTTTTCGTCACCATCAACAGAATTGTTGGTTTTTGCCATTTTTTGAAAGGACGATTTCATCTCCTCTCCATGGTTTGTGCCATCCCACCTGAACTCCGCAGGGTCTCGAACGGAGACGCCCAGGTCGGAAGACCCCTCGAAAGCACGGGGGGCGTCTTTCCCGACACGGACACCTGCCGCCGACGACGGATGATCTCCCTGTCCGTCACAGCAATTATCAAAATAACGACCGATCCAACCCTTTTCCTTGACCTGCTCCCCCGATTCCGACGCCGTGTGCCAGACCTTCATTGAGCGAAAATGGGAGCGACTGGGGTTCGGATAACCGACCCCGTTAATTACGCTCACCATCCCCTGATCATACATCTCCTTCAATTCCTTCAGGTTGTCGTGAAACGCAAACCGTTCGTTGACCTGAATGCGATTTTTTTCCGGCACGTACAGGGAGGGACGAGCCTCGTAATAGTGTTTGTTCCGATACGGGATGACCGTATTTAGACCGTCGTTCCCACCGCTCAGCTGCACGACCACGAGTACTCGTCTGTCCTTAAATCCCGGTATGCGCTTCGGTGAAGACTGTCGGGGTTGTTCCTGAGCAAGAACGGATGAAACGGACGCGTCCAGAAAAGAAGGCATGGTCATTCCGGCACTGGCCACGGCGGCGGACTTGATGAAACTACGACGGGTCATCAATCGGTCGGAGTTCATGGAATATATACCCTCAGCATAATTGGTACTCGGGCGATGATAGAAGGGTCGTGATGAGTTTCTTCAGTTTTTTGTTTGAATGTTCGTCCGGAGAAAATTTGTCCGTTTTGCTTCGTTCCAGGAGGTCCAGCAGTGCACTGGTCTGATCCTTGTCGATCGACGTGACGAAAAACCGGTCCGTCAGTGTACTGATGACGTCACCGGCTGTATTCGGATCGGACTGTGAGAAGAGTTGTTCCGGTGAAAGCCCATCAATTTTCCTTCCAAACACCAGATCTTCGGCAAGGTTATACCGGTGCAGAAGTGTGCTGGTGTTGATCCAGTCTCGATTTCCGTCCCAGCCCTTGACGTTCGGGGGGTCGAACAAATCCTGTCCAAGGTTCGAAAGAACGTTCCGGAGAAAGCGATAATCGACGTCCTCCGGTTCGAGCTGAAGGTCGTTCAGCAGACCCAGCACAAACTGTACCGGACTTTTGACCTTCGATCCCATGACCGAATCGGAATAAAAGTAGCGCGAACGAAACAGGGTCTCAAGCATCGGCTTCAGGTGATAATTCTCATCACGAAGCACTTCTGCAAAGGCCCGGACGATTTCCGGATCCGGTTTCCGTTCGGCAAAGTGCTGCAGGATCTTCAACGAAAAATAAAGCGAAACCGCCCCCTTCTCAAAAAGAATCCGGATAATGTCCCCACCGTTGAAATCACCGCTATGTCCAAGGAATTCCTTCGTCCCTCGGTCGTGCCAGGATTTATTGAAAGAAAACTCACCGTCTTCAATCGTCCATCCGGTAAATGCCCGGGCCGACTCAAGCACATCCCGTTCCGAGAAATGTCCGAGGCCCAGGGTATGCAGCTCCATCAGTTCACGGGACCAGTTTTCGTTCGGGTGTTTTTTCTTGTTCTTGTCGTTGTCAAGGTAACGAAGCATGGCCGGTGATTTAGCCACTTCGAAGGTCATGACCTTGATGTTGCCCGCTGCGTTACTCCGGAACACCTTGTTCAACTGATAATTCCAGTTCGCGTTCTTGACCTCCCGGGCTTCTGTCGCAAAATGACCGTGCCAGAACAGGGCCAGTTTTTCCTCCAGTGGCCTTTTTGTTCGGTGCATTCGCTTTAACCACCAGGTCTTCAGCTGACGAACGGCCTTCCTGTGGTCTTTTTTGTATTTCTTATACTTCTCCTCACGGAGGTCTTTATCGTTCGGATGTTTTTCCTTTAATTTTTTACGGTAAGAATAGAAATCCAGTTTGCCGGGTAAAAAATCAGGTTCATCCACCTGATCGGACATGTCCTCGAAATCCACGAATCCGCTGACGGCCCGGGAAGGAGACATTCGACTCAGTTCCCGGGAGCTGACCGGCACCGAGCCTTCCCCGAACCCCGCTCGATTCATGAGGTGTCGGGCGGTCTGGACGGTCCAGCTGCTGGCCGGTAATGGTGAAAGCGGTTTTTTCATGAATGTTGGCAAAGAAATAATTTCACGACTGTGTGATGCTGTTTTCGATCCGGTTCACAATGTATGTGAGTTGTTTGTTCGAGAAATAGCCGTTCGAAATCAGTCATTTCAACTATGTTCGCTATTCTATGATTCATTTTGCACATAATCAATGCTCGCTCGGTTTTTATCCGTTAGCGAGAGCACGACCGCTTTCTTACACGGACCATGACGGGTGAACCCCGCCTTCGGCATTTGTAAATGAACGGCACTCCGGTCAAGATGTATGGCTACCTGAAATTGCTAATTTCTTTCGTCAAGAACAGGAATATTCCATGTTCATTGACCTGCATTATCCGAAACGCCTGACAGAGGTCACCGTACTGTCCGTGCTTCTTCTATTTTCGGCATTCGTCATAGCTTCCGCCAAGCCTGCAAAGGAAAAGGGATTCAAACCCATTTTCAACGGAGAGAACCTGCAGGGCTGGAACGGACACGACGACCTATGGTCGGTAGAGAATGGAGCAATTGTGGGGAAAAAACCGGAGAACGCCCCCGGATACAACACGTTTCTTGTCTGGGAAGAAGCACAACCCGAGCATTTTGAACTGAAGCTCGAATTTCATATTGAGAGCGGAAACAGCGGGATCCAATATCGAAGCAAGCGGGTCAAAAACCGTTCGGACCGGCTCCATGGATACCAGGCTGACCTCAATTATTCCGGAGAATACGTTGGGGCAAACTACGACGAAGGGGGCCGTGGCATGCTGGCTCAGCGAGGCCAGAAGGTAGCTATTACCGAAAAGGGAAAGAAGAAAAAAGTCGGTCAAATCGGTGACCGGAAGGAACTGCTGAAAAGCGTTGATCTTGATGGCTGGAACGAATACCACATTATCGCCCGTGGTAACCACCTGGTCCATAAGATCAACGGACAGGTCATGTCGGTCGTCGAAGACCGGGAGCAAGCGAAGGAGCGGGGTGGGGGTTACATCGGCTTTCAACTCCATCAGGGACGGGAAATGACGGTCAAGTTCCGGAACATCCGTTTGAAGATGCGTTCCGCCCCCGGACAGAAATGAGAGGGTTCTCCGGATCAGAGCGGGACATTAGCCGAGGTGGCAGGTGAATTCGATCCCGATCAAACGTCCGCCAAAATGTGATTATCAGGAGGAAATGGGGGGCTCTTCCAGCACACGTCTTTTGATATCAACTCCTTCACTCCATCTTCTTCAGGTCTTCCCGCTTTGATCGGATATCCATTTAAAACATGCTCACCTGTGGGAGAATTCGGCCCGCACGGCCCCCGATTCTACGTCCCGTCGCTGCTGGTCGAGATGATACATGGCACTGCGACAAATATTATGTGTTGACCCCACAGGCGAATAACCTCCAACGTGATGCATCCACAGCTTGGGCAGGAGAGACCCCGAATCCCCTGGATTTGAACCCGGATTCGACCGTCAGTCCTCGAGTGTGATCATATAACTATCTGACTGCGGGTTCCCGGTCTCCTTCAGTCCGCCCCCACTAACAAACAGCGTTTCATGAAACACCGAAGCTGCGGGACCGATCAACTTTTCCGGTAATTTTTCAAAATGTTGCCATTGGTCTGTTTCCGGATTGTAACGGGTTATCGTATTCACTGCCCTCCGCTCCGACATTGATTCGGTTTTTCTCAATCCACCCACAATGATAATCTGTTCATTATGAACGATCGTTCCGGGTTCAAAATGGTTTCTTCTGGACGGCAGGTCCGCGATGGATGACCACCTGTTTTCACCCGGATCAAAGACATGACAGGCGGAAAGGTTCACCGGTCCCGAATCATGTTTATACTGCCCCCCGATAGCGTAAATCTTTCCCTTGACCACCGCCACTCCCAGGTGGCCCCTTGGCTCGGGAAGATCGGGAGCGGGTTCCCACTGTTTTCCGTTCCTGACAGGAAGAACCCAGTGCGTACCTACCGTTGTGTCTCGATCGGATTTGAAACCACCGAAATAATGCAGTTTTCCGTCCAAAAATGCCAGACCACCTCCCGCCCGGGGTTCGGGTAGACTGACGCCCTCTGACCACGAATCCCTCGATATGTCATACTCCCATACCTCGGCGGTAGCACTCCCCGGGTGATCCCCTTTGAAACCACCCGCAAGCCAGATTCTTTCGCCGTCCGTCACCGCGTTTGCATGAGTGAGGTCTGCTGGCATGTCACTGCGAGTTGTCCATGCATCACGTTCCGGATCGTACACATCGACTCGATTTATTGCGTTATGATACATCGTGAATCCCCCCAGAACAAAAAGTTTGCCATTTGCTTCTGCGGACGCTGCCTCCACTCGTTTCACAGGGGCGGAAGCAACTGATTTCCACTTCTTAATCGATTCGGACGTATCGATGGAAATTTCGGCATCCTGTGCGACGCCGGGAAACACAGAAAGAAGGAGAAACAATGAAGCTGTGATGAATGCTGCCTTTACGTGAAATAGTTTTCCATTTGTATAAATCATAATCGCATTACTTGAATTATAGAGAAACTCTGACAATACATTTGCACTTCCCAAAAAAAATGAGGGGGGATGTCAGGAGGTCCTCCTGTTCATATTGTAGTCCATTTTGAAACGAAGTAACAAAATGAATCGCATATCTCGCATCCAGTACAGTAGAGGTGTAATATCACACTCTGCAACCTTCGTTTGCTACCTTACGAATTGAATCTCCTTCCGCAGTCCGTTGTAATTTTAATTCTAAATGACGGACGTATATGATGAGAGTTCGGATTGAATATGGTCTGCACATAGATTGGATCGAGTTTCGTCGCAGGATTATTCACGCTGATAAACTAACCATTTCATGAGGGTTTTCCGATGAAACTACGGCACGTCTGCTCCGCACTGCTGCTTCTCTTCTTCGTGCATGCACTTACATCTACACCGGTTCATGCTCAATCTCAGGAACGTCCGAACGTGCTTTTTATCCTGGTAGACGACCTGGGCCGGCAGGATGTCAGTCCGTACCACCCCGGGACGTTCTACGACACGCCAAACGTGCAGCGGCTTGCGGATTCCGGCATGACGTTCAATCAGGCCTACGTTTCAAATCCGGTCTGTTCGCCGAGTCGCCTCAGTTTCATGACCGGGCAGTATCCGTCCCGGTATGACGCGACGGACTGGTTCTGCGGCCGGCGTACGGAGCGATTCCGACATGCTTCCTACAACTGTTTCATGCCTGCCGACCTGACGACGATGGGCGAGGCCTTTCAATCCACCGGGTATTCGACCTATTTCGCCGGAAAGTGGCACCTCGGTCCAGATGAGAAGCACTGGCCTGAAGCTCAGGGATTCGACGTGAACAAGGGGGGATACGCGGCTGGATCTCCGGGCTGGTTTGACGGATTTTTTTCCCCCTACAACAATCCGAAACTGGAGAACGGGCCAAAAGGAGAGTACCTGCCGTACCGACTTGCGGAGGAAACAAGTCAGTTTATCCGGAACCATCAGGACGAACGGTTTTTCGCGTACCTGTCGTTTTACGAGGTGCACAACCCGAGGCAGGCCCCGGACGAGCTGATTCAGAAGTACAGGCAACGTCGAAAAAAACGGGACCTGGACGATAAGGACGAGTTCGGAACCATCGAACAGGTCTGGCCCGGTCGGGGAGAGCATCGAAAGGAACGTATAAAACAGGGGCATCCGGTCTACGCCGCCATGGTTGAGGCCACCGATCGCGCAATCGGAAATGTGCTGAAGACGCTGCAGGAACTCAATCTGAAAAAGGAGACGATTGTGGTGTTTACCTCCGATCACGGGGGGCTGTCGACGAGCGAAGGACACAATACGTCCAATCGCCCGCTGCGAGGCGGGAAGGGCTGGATTTACGAAGGGGGGTTGCGAGTTCCGCTCATCGTGCGCTGGCCCGGTCAAACCGAGCCCGGTAGCGTGTCCGAACAACCGGTCATGAACACGGACTTTTTCCCCACGCTCCTTGATGCAACCGGTCATTCCACACAACCGAAGGATCATAAAGACGGCACCTCGTTTGTACCGGTTTTAAAAGGCGCCGACAAAGAGGAATTTAACCGGGGAGAGCCGCTGTACTGGCACTATCCGCATTACTCGAACCAGGGCGGTCCGCCGGCCGGAGCAATCCGCATGGGGCCCTGGAAGCTGGTGGAACGGTACGAAGATGGCAGCATTGAACTGTACAACGTCGAAGAGGATCTCGACGAGAGCAGGGAGCTGGTCAAACAGTACCCGGACCGCGCGGAACGGATGCGGGAGAAACTGCACGAGTGGTATCGTGAAGTTGACGCGAAATTCCTGCGCCGGAAATCAGGGGGGCCGAAGCCGTGGCGTCCGGATTACTGGGAGGAACCTCCCCTGTCCGAACGGGCATACACTCATTACACATTCGACGACGGGACAATGCTGGACGACGAGCAGAATCGTCATCCACTTCAGCGCGTGGTGAATGGGTCGGATCAAATGAACATCACTGAAGAAGGCACCCTTTCACTCCCCGGCACAGACGACACGGGCAAGCGGGATTACCTGGAAACGTCCGGCCCCGGGGGAACACCCGCATGGACGGTGTCCTTCTGGTTTCGCACGCCGGAGGTCGATCAGGGGAAACAGCAGGGGCTATTTTCCAACAACAACGATGCAACGAAAAACTACTCCTGGCAGGTGGAGGTACACAATGGCACACTTCGCCTGCAGTCCCGGGACACCGGCGAATCGAATCCGGTGCTGTCAAATGCGGACCCAGACGATCCAAAACTGCAGTCCGACACCTGGCACCACGTCGTGGTTCGAAAGACCGGTTCGGCGGACGAAGCCGAACTATACCTCGGCACGACGGACGACATCACAAAGGTGGATACTCACGACAACAATCCCGGCGGTTTACAGATGTTCCGATTGGGGGTGAACCGCAACTCGGACCGGCTGTATCGGGCGGAAATGGCGAACATTTCCATTTTTCGTACCGACACGGTGCCCATCAAGGAGCTGAACAAGGCGGGTCCACTCGAGAAAGCCGAGGAGAATAAATAGACGATGCGGGTGCCCTCACAAAAAGCACCGGTTTCTGCTGCGGAATATCCGTAACGGAGCGGGTCCATCGTTAATGGATTGTGCCCCCTTCACCGCGACGTACTGCATGTCTCCCGGTGCATGGAAATCACCCTGTTTTTCCAGTGTGCTGCGCAAGTCAGCGGTTTACTGAACATTCGAACGGGAAACAGGATCGGAGCGGAGCATTGGTTCGAACGTGCAGACGCGGTTCCCCGGTGCCGGGTAACATGTTAGCTGCACTTCCCGGTAAGACCCGATGAACGGTCAGCATCGAAATTCGGTCCCTACGGAGTGATTCGATGTTCCAGTAGTTCGTCGTAGTGTCGATTACAACGTTTCAGGAGGTCCTGATGCCGGGGAGGAACCTCCTCGTCCTTGGGAGTGTACGGTTTAAACCCGGTTGACTTCTCGACCGAGTCGTACCAGTGTTTCGCCCATACACCGTCCGTCTCACGCCGGCCCGTCTCCCAGCTGAGCTGGTCCCTGTCAAACGGAATACCAATCCGTGAGCACAGTTTTCCGAGCAGGTTCCGGGGATTGTTCAGAACGTCCTTCGCCCGCAGTACGGGCGGGATCTGACCGGTCCGGCGGTGCACGTTCCGGAACAGGTTCACCTGCTGGGGCAGACCGGTGTCCTTAAGCTCCGGCTCCGGCATGTGCTTGATCAATGAGGTCAACATTTCACGGGGTTCCCGGATCAGGAAACAGTTCGTCATTTCCTGAATCCATTCGCGGTCCAGTTCTGGAATCAGGTGGTGGGCCATATGTTTCTGGTAAAACACGGATTTCCCGTCCGGTAACGGACCTGTTAACCGCTCGATGATGTGGTCCGGATTCGTTTCATGGTGTTCAATAACTTCCTCCGTACCCGGGTGATCCACGTCCCGCTTCGTCAGGTAAAACGCGTAAAACGGTTCGTCGATGACGATTGTGTCACTCCGGCTCCCGAACGAACGCATCATGGCGGTGGAGATGTTGCGGGGTCCGGACCACATTGCAATTCTTGTGTTCTCGTGATCAGACACGACACAAAGGTCCTGTGATATTCGTTAGAAACATGTTATTGAAGATACGTTCCAGCGGTGACGGGCATTCGGGACTGAGGCGGGGCCGCAAACCGTCAGTACGGGAAGCGGCGGTGGCCTCCATCGAAACGTCCCGTCAACAAACAGCAATATCATACGTCGAAATCCGTTAATTTCAAACCACCGGGGTCGATCTCGTATCTGCCGTTTGAAAGCGGTTTCCTGGATCAGGGCCTCTACGTGAACGAAAAACATCTGATCAGAGGTCTCAGTAAGAAAACTTCAGGGAGTTTTCCCGAAGAAATCATCAGTTGACAAATGCTCCTCCCACAGCCGGATTGGTTCCTCGATCTCCGGGATTGGATGGAGTTGATCAATCCACCGAGGCTCCGTCCGACCTTAAATCACTGTGTCAACCGGTAACAATACTCGTCCCTGGTGACAGAAAATAAGAACGTGCTGTTTGTTCTGAAACGGTAGGGAGGTTGAATCACATACTCCATTACGCCAAAATCTCACATTCTCATATTCAATTTGAATGCTGGTTGTGAATTCGGAGTTACATGATGCGAAGTACGCGAAAAACCTCACCGTGTGTGGTGTGGGCGGTGGGCCTTCTGGTTCTTCTTTCGATGCAGAGCATTAGCACGACCGAACCGGAATCATTTGACCGCCCCAATATTCTGTGGCTGACATTTGAGGATTCCAGTTATAATCATGTCAGCGCATACGGGAACCCGTACAGCAACATGCCCACGCTGGATGGACTGGCCGAGCGGGGCATCCGTTTCACACAGGCCCGCTCAACGGCGCCACATTGCAGCCCGGCCCGCTCCACGCTAATTTCCGGCACCCCCGCGACCACCTACGGCACGGACTGGCACCGTAAAGATTGGAAGGTACCGCATGATCGATACTATTTTCCCGAACGACTTCAAAATGCCGGATACTACACCACGAACAACAGGAAGACGGATTACAATGCAGAGGGATGGCACAGGCGAAAACAGGAGATCTGGAGCAGACAGGGACGGAACGCGTCGTATAACAATGATGCTCGTGAGGAGGGGCAACCATTCTTTTCCGTATTCAACCAGACGTCGACGCACATGGGACGAATCCG
This sequence comes from uncultured Planctomycetia bacterium, assembly GCA_964466525.1. Taxonomy (GTDB): domain Bacteria; phylum Planctomycetota; class MHYJ01; order CAYXQY01; family CAYXQY01; genus CAYXQY01. The sequence continues at coordinate 1,835 of CAYXQY010000117.1, read as the reverse complement.
TTCTTTTCACCTCGAGGGACGGCGGGATTTCGAAGGCTTCGACGTGGATTCGATTACGCCTCCTGACTATGTGCCAGACCTGGAGGGTACTCGCTCCGACTACGGGTCGGAACTGGAAGGGCTGACCGACCTTGACAGGTGGATCGCTCAGTTCGTAAAGGATCTCAAAGAGCGTAATCTATACAGCGAAACCATCATTTTCGTGTTTTCGGACCACGGGGGGCCGCTGCCGAGGGCAAAGGGGTACCCGTACGATGCTGGATTACGTGTACCCCTGGTGATCCATGTACCGGATAAATGGAAGGATCGGATCGGTCTGCGGATGGGACAGTCATCCAACCGTCTGGTTGGTTTCGAAGACCTTGGTCCGACCGTGCTCCGGCTGGCGGGACTGGATGTTCCCGATTATATGGAGGGCCGGGACGTCCTCACCACCTCTGCCGAGCCGAAGCAGTACCAGTTCAATTTTCGTACAAATCACGGACATCACTTTTATCCAGCCCGAACGGTCACCGATGGGACGTTCCACTATATTCGATTTTACATGCCCCACAAGCCGCTCGGCCTGCGGCAGATGTACCAGTGGGGATGTCCCGGATATCAGGCCTGGGATCGGTATTACCACAACAAGCCTGAGCAGACTCCATCCGAATACGCTCGGTGGTTTCAGCCGAGACCGACGGAGTACCTGTTTCATCTCCAGAAGGATCCGGATGAGTTGAAGAACCTTGCGAACGATCAGGAATACCGGGAGGTCCTCCTCCGCATGCGCAATCAGGTGTCCCGGCGATTACGGGAAACAAACGACCTGGGGTTCTTTCCAAAAACCACCCGTGGGCATGACCGTCCGCTGTACGAATGGGTTCGTGAAACCGATTTCCCTCTGGAGAAACTCCATAAGGCCGCGGAAATCGCGAGTCAGGGCAATCCCGAAAACACAGACCGCTTGATCGACTACCTGAAAAGCGAGCATCCCTCCATCCGGTTCTGGGGGGCGTCCGGCTTTGCGACACTGGGCCAGCGAGGTGAAATAAATCAGGCCCCGTCCGCTCTGCTCAGGGCCACGAACGACGCCAATCCGGAAGTGGCGGTCACGGCCGCGGAGGCGCTGTGCTATCTCGGTCGGAAGAAGCGCGGCATGAACGTTATTCTCCAACGACTTCGACAGGAGGATACGTTCCCGGCGGCTTCAAGTCTGCAGGGGCTGGCGGAGATTCGTCCATCCGTAGTGAAACCGTACGTCGATCCGTTAACGGAAATGACGGACAATCAGAAGGTGCGTTCGGCCCTGATCACGTTGAACGAACTCCCGTACAGCGAACTCTATCGGGACGTGCATGACAAGGGCGTCAGGATCAACAGGAACCGCCGGGATTGGCGTCACCCCAAACCCGATTAACGGAACGGTCTATCGGGAATGACGTGGGATTTTTGACTGAAGAGAAAACAATAGGTCCTCCCTTCGGGAGAAGGCGGGCGGCGTATGACCGGGGCAGGTACAACGTTTGAATACACATAGATACATAATTATAAGTAACGTATGAACGAAGAAGAGACATGATCCGTGAATTTTTCAGTGATTACTGATTTCAGAGGAGTTCGGTCATGAAAATTTCATCGGGATCGGGAGATCAATCCACCGTAACTGAACGGTCGGAAAACAGATTGTACATGAGCCGGGGTCTGATACTGCTGTGCGTTCTTGCCGGTTTTCTTGTTGCCTCTGCTCTCCAGGCCGGAGCGCAGGATGAAACGGAACGTCCAAACATCGTCGTGCTGTTCGTGGACGACATGGGTTATGGAGACCTGAGCAGCTACGGTCATCCGACCATCCG
>CAYXQY010000116.1:663-11979 GCA_964466525.1 uncultured Planctomycetia bacterium | reverse complement strand
CGAGACCTCTTCCTCCCCGGCTCGTTCCACCAGTCGTTCGGCGGCACGGGACGCAGTTCTCGATCCCAGCTCATCCAGGGCCCGATGGGCGACCCCCATGCGGAGAATCCCTTCCCCGTCTCCGGTGACCGAAACGCCCCCTGCTTCCCGGGCCAGCGTGCCCGCTCCGGCAACCGGTGAGTCCCCCACCCGACCCGGTAGCTTGTACGGTTTTCCCCCGGTCGAGGTTGCAGCCGCGGTGACTCCGTCCTGATCCGTTGCCACCGCCCCGACGGTTTCGGTGTTGTCGGGACCCGCACCGCGTACCCGCTCCACAATCGACACGCAGTGGCCCCATACATCCGGGTCCGGGATACGCTCAACGTCGTACCCCTCTTTACGGAGTAAGGACAGCAGCTGTTTCCACCTCACAAGACGCGGGATCGTTACCGGATCCACAGAGGGAATGTCATGTGCCGAAACAAACGATGTCAGTCCCGCCCCCGTCAGGAAACAGTGATCGGTCCGTTCGCTTACGAGCTGCGCCACCCGCACCGGATGTCGAACGTTCGTCAGCCCGGAGACCGCGCCGAGGGTTCCGGCGCTGCTCATGATGGCGGCGTCCATTTCCACCCGGCCGTCAATCGTCAGGGCCGAACCGATTCCGGCGTTAAACAGGGCATGATTCTCCAGAATCATGACCGTCCGACGTACGGCTTTAGCCGCGCTGTGTCCGGTTTTCAGCAAAGCATATCCCTCGTCCGCCGCTTCGTTCAGTACCGGAACCCGTCGTCCCTGCCGTTCCTCTGCAATCGATCCCGCCCCGCCGTGAACGATCAGTTGCGTCATCACGTCATAACCGTTCGGAAACCGACTTAACCTTCGACAGTCGCTTCAGGTAGTCACGCCCACCGGCTTTCGCATTGGTCCCGGACATCCGAAATCCTCCGAACGGTTCCACGTCCACAAGGGCACCCGTACATTTCCGGTTAAAATACAGGTTCCCCACTTCAAACCGCTCGCGAGCCTTCTCGAGATGGGAGCGATTCCTGGAGAAAACCGCTCCGGTCAAGGCGTATTCCGTGCCGTTGGCAATCTCGATGGCGTGATCGAAATCCTTTGCGCGAATAACACTCAACACCGGTCCAAAGATCTCTTCCTGCGAGATGCGATCCTCCGGATCCGCACCGGCAAAAATCGTGGGTTCGATGAAATATCCGTCCCTGTCTTCGGTGTCACCGCCTGTCACCAGATCAGCTTCCTCTCTACCTACTTCAATGTACCCGCAGATCTTATCGTATTGGGATTCGTTTATGACCGCACCCATATAGTTTTCCGGATCACGTGGATCGCCAACCGTTATCTCCTCCGTGCGTTCAACAACCTCTTCAAGCACCTCATCGTACACGTCGTCGTGCAGAATGACTCGCGACCCGGCACTGCACTTTTGACCCTGGTAACCGAACGCCGACTTAACCACTCCGTTTACCGCTGCCTGCAGATCGTACAGGTCGTTGTCCACGATGACCGCATCTTTTCCGCCCATTTCCGTAAGGACGCGCTTGAGCCAGGTCTGATCCTCGCGTACTTTTGACGCCTCCTCGTAAATCCGGGTACCGACCTCACGGGAGCCGGTGAAGTTAATAAACCGGGTCTTCGGATGCTCGACCAGCGTGCTACCCACGGTGGAACCGGCGCCCGGGATGTAATTGAGTACCCCCTCCGGAAGGCCGGCGTCCCGGAGGATTTCCACGAACTTGTACCCGATCACCACCGAATCACTTGCGGGCTTGACCGCCGTGGTGTTTCCGGCGGCAATGGACGCGGAGGTCATTCCACAGAGAATGGCCAGAGGAAAGTTCCACGGAGAAATAACCGTCCCGGCCCCGAGCGGAATATAATATAGCTCGTTGTCGCGATCGGGGAGTCGAGTCAGCGGTTGACGTTGATCAAGCCGGTCTGCTTCGTGGCCGTAGAAATTCAGAAAATCGATCGCTTCCGCCGTATCCGCATCCGCTTCCAACCAGTTTTTTGACACTTCCGCCACCATCGTTGCCGACAGTTCGTGACGTCGCTCTTTCATTAACTCGCACGCTTTCCATAGAATACGAGCGCGTTCTTGGCCCGAAAAATCACGCCACGTGTCAAATGCTTCCCACGATTCTTTAATGGCCTGTTCGGCATGTTCCTCAGTAGCTTTCGAAACCCGGCCGACGACGTGATCATGGTTGGCCGGATCAAACGATTCGACGTAATCGTCCGTCCATATTTCTTCGCCACCGAGAAGTAACGGATATTCCTTCCCCGCTTCCGAATCCACGTGCTCGATCGCCTCCTGAAACTCGTCCTGAACGTCCGGATCCTCGAGATCACTCAGACCGACGGGTTCAAACTCCGGAATCATGAGCATCTCCTATTACAATGAATGATCGCTATTTAGCGATTCGTATTGTAAAGCACGGAGTTGCCAAGATACCAGCCCGGACCACGAAAAGATGATCACCGGATGCAAAGGGCGGGAATCAATCATCCCCCCCGATAACGATATGAAACCTCGACCCCTTCCGGATTTTGCAAGGGTGGCGATACGTAACGTTCGAGCGTGTTTATGGCATCAACTGCTCGACATCGCAGCCTGAAATGCCCCGGGTTCCACCCGCGAATTTCTCCCAATTTTTATTCGTTGCTCTTATCGCGTTCGGATACACTTTCGAACCACACGTGAAATCAGGGAATATTTATAAGACGGAGTTCATTACAGCCTGAACACACGTCGTTTTTTGATTTAACGACGTCGTTCTGGTACATTTGGTTCACTCACTTCCATCATGTGAATTCGTGCTTCGAGATCTGAATTAACATTCCCATGGAAGTAGATCCTTCCAGCAATACGGAAACGACGGTTGTAACCGTTCCGGAGCATAGCGATCCCGGAAGCCGCCTTGATGCCCCCGCCCGGGCCGTACGTAATGGTGAACTTGTCGGCTTTCCCACGGAAACCGTGTATGGGATCGCCGCCAACGAACGGGACCGGGACGCGGTCGATCGGCTGCTTGCGATTCGTAACAGTCCGTCCGACAAAAAATTAACTGTGCACATTTCGGATACGTCGGACCTATGGCACCACTGCCCCTCACCCCCTCCCCTGGCGGCCCGTCTGGCGGAACGGTTCTGGCCGGGGCCCCTGACCATGGTTCTTCCTCACTCCGAGCGAGGAACCATCGGACTCCGTCTCCCGGATCACCGAATTTCCCGGCAGCTTATACGAAAAGCGGGCGTTCCAGTGGTTGCGCCATCGGCCAACATCAGCGGTCAGGACCCCGCGATCAACGCCGATCAGGTGCTCGAGGTTTTTGACGGTACACTTGCGTATGTCATTGACGGAGGTACGGTTCCGGGCGGCACCTCATCCACGGTCGTCCGTATCCGGGAGAGTGATTCCTTCGAGGTTCTTCGTGAAGGTGCTCTTTCCCCTGATCGGATTGCTGAAGAGACGGGAATACAGGTGCTTTTTGTATGTACCGGAAACACCTGTCGCAGTCCAATGGCTGCCGAACTGCTACAAAAACTGTGGAATGAAGATACATCGAATCAAACGGATCGTCTCCGGATCCGTTCAGCCGGAATACAGGCGACCGAGGGACGGGCCGCCGCAAAACCGGCCCGGAACGTGATCCGGGAGGAGTACAGGCGTTCACTCGACGACCACACCACACAGCCTCTCCACCCGGATCTGATCCGGCAATCCGATCTTATCTATGTAATGAAGCCACGACATCGTACTTGCGTCGAGGAGATGGTCCCTGAAGCGGCGGACCGAACCCGTCTGCTGAATCGATCGGGAGGAGGGATCGACGATCCGGTGGGTGGAACGTACGAGTCGTATTGTGCATGTGCCCGGCAGATCCATGACGCGCTTCGTACAGTTCTCAGGGAGGAACTGTGATCATTGGATTCGGACCTGGGTTTTCCTGCATGGACGAGCAGGTCTGGCTGAGGTTTCGTTACAGAGACCTAAAGATACACGTTTCGGTTCGTGGAGGCGTCGCCTCTGGAATATTAGGGACTGGTTGGTGAAGGGAGGTCTGTTTACGGCTGAAGAATCGTACGGAGGGAGGTACAGGCTCAAAAATCGTCAGGTAACGAACCCGCGGACGCCGGACGAGTTATCGTTGAAGGTGTGGAGCCTTTTGTTTTTTCAGCGACAAGCTTGACCTTCTCTCCCGATGGATCGATGTACTCCACGCGATAGCCTGTGATTTCATGGTTGTCGCTATATTCAAGTTCGGTTTGTTCCAGTAACAGTCGGACAAACGATTCTTCATCCTGCTTGCCCCGCAGCTCCTTTTGCGGTTGCACACGAACGAGAACCCAGTACCGTTGTTTGGCGTTCCTCTCCAATTTGGAGACGTCCGACGGTGATGCGGCCCGTCGTGATACATCCACACGCTTTACCTGATAAATCGTGCGGATCCGTCTCTCGAACTTTTCCTCCGGGCGGTTTTCATACCTTTCCAGCGCCTGCTGAAGCAGAAGCAGCAGGAGCACCAGTCCGATGGTTCCGATGATCATGATCACAAGTGGGCCTCGCCTGCTCAAAGCATCCTCCCGAATCGTTTTCAGTGAAGGAGTTCGTTGTATACCTGAAGGGTCACGTGTTGAAATTTAGAATTTCACCCGTGTTAATGCTTTTCACTTATTCTCGTTCTACAACAGATCCTGTACCGATTTAAGCGCATAGAAACATGGAATTTGTTTACGCTATCAGGCGAAGAGATCTGTTTGATCTGCAATTTCCTCAGGGGTTTTATTCTCGGGACGACGATACGAGTGACGTGTTTTCGTATCGGGAGCGGGCCATCGCGGACGGGTTCTTTATCCAGCGCGAGGAAGCAGAGCAGACATCCGATCTCAAACAGATCATTCCCTATCTCGTGATTCACCACAACGGTCGGATTCTGGAAGTCGAACGGCTTGAAGAACAGAGTGAAGAACGGTTGCACTCGTTGTTCAGCATCGGACTCGGCGGTCATCTCAATCCCGAGGATACCCGAAACGAGGACCGTTCGCTTTTAAACGCCGGGATGCATCGGGAACTGAACGAGGAGCTTCGGTTCGATCCGCCGTACGAGGTTGAATTCACCGGCATCGTCAACGACGACGCAAACGACGTGGGCTCCGTGCATTTCGGGCTCGTTTACCGCGTCGACGTATCCGATCCCGACACCAAAATTCGTGAAACGGACAACATGAGAGGGCACTTTCGTTCGACTGACGAACTGGCACGGCGAGCCAAAAACATGTCCGACCAGTTCGAAAGCTGGTCCCGTATGATTCTCGACGACCTGCAGGCGGTGATGCGTGATTCTTGATTGGCAGGTATGCAAAGCCATGAACAACCCGCCCACGAGCTGAGATGGGTCACTTACGGGCCGGGGCTGTGGACCCGACCACTTCCTCCAGCAGACGTGAAGCCTCTTCCGCATCCTCCGGCCGGGAGGACACCCGCGTCATCCGGAGGGATGAATTACCGGGACGCAGATTTTGCTCCTCCTCCTCGACAGCCCCGTCGCACCCAAACAGAACGACGTTTGCGTCCGTCCGTTGGTCGAGAACGGTCCGCGCCAGTTCCCGACCGGAAACGCCAGGTAAATCCGCTTGAATCAGTAGCGTCTCGTACTCGTTATCTCCGTACTCCATATAAGCATCCAGGCCGTCGTCGAGCACCTGGAGCTCAAATTGTCCTTGCGCCGCCGGTACGTCAAGGTTTTTCCACGGGTCCGTCACGGCATCAACGACCAATACTCTTGAACGTAGCATGAACTTCCTCCGGGCTTTTCAACTCAAGATCACAGTGTTTACTACAGGCCGACCCGTCACCATATACCCCTCGATCGAGAAAAAAGTGCACCAACTGAGGCTGGCCCTGACCAGTGTAAATGAATATATATGATATCTGTTCCCACCGGTACGTTTCAAACAAACCGCATATAAACCGGTTTGTTTTGAGCATGCGTGCTCCCACCCTGATATACGTGCCGCCGGGTTTGCAAGTCATTCCGGTTGGTGACCGAACCTTCCCCGGACGAACGTTAAGTTAACCAACCACGACTCCGCAAATTATTCACCTGACCTGCAGGAAATAGGTGATCGCAACCAGCAGCACGAGCAATAGCACCCAGAGAAAAATAGTCACGACTGTCATCGTCCGGTTCCCCTCTTCGGCCCACCAATCAATCGGACGGATGCCCTGCAGTAGAAATGTGCAGATACCCGCGATACTGATTGACATGACGTTGTTCAGAGCAAGCAGCATAGCCATCGCCGATTCCGTGTAATACTGGCTGCCGAACAACAATCCACTTGCCGCCATGGGCGGGAGTAGTGCGACGGCAACCATTACCCCGACCAGCGACGTCGAAAAATTCCGCGTATACGTGAGCGTACCCGCCGTGCCGGCACACAATCCGAGCACAAGGTCTCCGAAATGAACGCTTGTATAGACCTGAAGGTGATGAAGTTGGTTGAAATTCACCGGAATGACCCAGCCAACAATCGCGACCACACCAAACACACTCAGCGCCCCGAGCAGTAACGTCTTGAACGCTCGGAGCAGCAACTCAAGGTCACCGATGGTCGTGGCCAGAGCAAGTCCCACGTTCGGTCCGATAATCGGTGCGATCACCATGGCGGCAATCAGCAGTGCTAAGCTATCCCGATAGAATCCAAACGCCGCCACCACCCCGGACAGCGCCAACATGAGGTAATAAGCCGGAGACATACGAACGGCATCATTCAGTTCCGCAAACAGTTCCTCACGGCTCACCTGGGCAGTGGATGTATTTTCATCGTCCGTATCTGCTTCCGAATCCGATTCGTCTTCCTCTTCCGCTTCCGGTCTCGGGATGGTTGCTTCAACGGGGGAAATAATCATGCGAAATCCGGAGACGTTTGCAAACCGCTTCTGAAGGCGATCCGTGACCGGCTCCACTTTGTTTGCCGGGAACAACATCCGGACTCGGTACCGATCTTCCAGCAAATCCTCTTCCCATATCTCCTCCAGTTCGGTGTGGTCCAGTTCCGTCTTTAGCGCTTCCCGCTGTACATCCGGAACAATTACCTCGATCATCCGAAGGGCCATTGGCCTCTTGCCATAAATTATTCACGCTACGTCGGTCCGATTTTTTCCTTCTGGGAACGAAATTCTATTAAACACGACTTTCCGGCGAAATGTAAATTTGAACGCCGTGATATACCGAACACGGGACGGATTACCCGGCTTCAAAATTGATCAGGCCTCATCGCTATCGTATAATGTTTGTTCCTAAAAACACCAGTCCGAAATGCTTCCTCATTTCTTCGACCTGCACTCGTTTCTATGTTTTTTATTAATCCGAACCAGATCCTATGGCAAAGTATGTTGTACTCAGTGAACTCGACGAAGGAGGAGTGGAACGCATCAAGGAAGATCCCTCCATCCTTCAGGACGTACGAAAGGAAGTTGAAAGCCTCGGTGGAAAGGTGGTCGACCAGTATGCGCTGCTCGGTTCATATGATTTCCTGACCATCATCGAGGCCGAAGATAATGAGACCGTAGCCCGGATGTCCGTTGAACTCGGTACCCGACTGAACACCAGCAGTGAAAGCCACCCGGCCATACCCATGGAGGAATTCGTGACGGAGATGGCCTAAACGGACCATTTGTCTAATCGGCGGGCATGTGTGAATCTCCCTGGTCCCGGATCGGCGACGGCTCGGATGACACGCAACAGCCCGCGTATATCATTGCTCAGCTGGGCCTGAACCACAACGGACGGGTGGCCTGCGCCCGACAGCTGATCCGTCAGGCGTCTGCGGCCGGGGCGGACGGGGTGTCCCTTCCCGTCTACCGTACGGATGCGGTGATCTCCAGGCAGGCTGAACCGGTTCCCCAGCGAGAGGAGCAGATTGGTGATATCGCTGAAGATCCTCGCAATCTCCTGGGACGCTGCGAACTGGCGCTGGAGGCGTTTGACGATCTCTTCGAGCTGGCTCGGGAGCAGGGACTCGACGTGGTTCCCGCACCGCGCGACCGCGGGAGCCTCGACCGGTTGCCTCCCGATAAACTGCACGGGTTGCTCGTAAAAGCAGGGGACCTTTCCTTTCCTGCCCTTCTTCAGGCATGCGCCGCCACTTCCTTCTCCCTCCTCCTGTCCACCGGTCTGATCCAGCTTGAGGAAATCGACGACCTGATTGATTCGTTCTCGAACCGGGAAAAAACGAACGATCTGATCCTGCTTTATCAGGCCTGCTGTTATCCGGCCAGAATGGAGGACCTGGATCTCAACACGATCGCCACGTACAAAGCAAGGTACAATCATCTCGCTGGATTCTCAGATCATACCACGTCTTACCTGGCCTCTCAGATCTCTGTGTCACTGGGTGCGGACGTGCTTGTTAAATACCTTACCATGGACCGGGGGGCGGATGGACCCGACCACGCGATCAGCCTTGAACCGGAACCGTTCCACGAGTACGTCCGTGGTGTTCGGAAAGCTGAAGAGGCCCTTGGATCAGGGCAAAAAAACATGTCCGAGCGGGAGACTGAACTCCGCCCGCACCTGCGCCGGAGCCTTGCGGTTCGACACAGGGTGGAACAGGGTCAGGTGGTTTCAGGAGACGACCTAACGGCTCTGCGCCCCGCACATGGGATTCCGGCTCACCGGCGGGAGGACGTCGCTGGACGTCCGTTATCCACCACCAGGCGAGCCGGGGAGTTATTGTTTCCGGACGACCTGCCGGACGAAAAATAAAACAGTTCGGACCAATTTTTACGCTCATTTTAGTTTGCCACTCTTTTTTACCGACATTATACGTAACCTGAACGGTCGCCCCTGATTCCCTCAACCGATTAAAAAAGTGAATCAGGCGAACGGTTGTCGGTTCTGCATGGTCCCGTCCCTCCCGGGAAGAACGGGTTTCGCTGGAAACGAACCTGCCGGATACGTTAACATTACACAAATTCTGAAAGCATTCGGCCGGAAACCCGGCTGTGGAGCGCTAAATGTTACGTGTGGTCATGACGAGTTCACGGGGTAGATTGCGGTGTGTTACCAATCGTCCCGGCGAATCCGCTCGCTGACCTCACTTCGCCATTCGTTCCGTTCGTCTGGACCGAATGATATAAAGAGCATGACATTCGAGAAGCCTGAATATTATGGTAGATTCTGAGGGTGTTGATGTCTTGGAAAACAAAGACCGGCAATCCGAAGAGGAGTCGACCGAATCCAATAAAAGTCCGTCCGCGGCGCTGACCGAAGAGGAGTACGAGGACATTGCGGACCTCGTTATTCTAATGGACGAGCATGACCTTGCGGAAGTCGAATTCGAGGATACCGATCGTCGAATTCGACTCAAGAAGCAACAACCCGTGCAACAGCAGAATGCGCCTGCTGCCCCTCCTGCTCCCGCCCCCGGTGCCCATCAACCACCGGCCGGTGCCGGTGGAGCAAATGCCCAGAGTTCGGCCTCTGCCCCGTCCGAACAACAGACACAGGCCGGCGATCAGCAGACGGGTACGCAGCAGGACGAAGACGTGGAGGTGATCAAATCCCCGCTGGTCGGCACCTTCTACCGGGCCTCCTCACCCGACGCCGACCCGTACGTCGAAGAAGGTGACGAGATCGACGAGGACACCATTGTCTGTATTATTGAAGCGATGAAGGTGATGAACGAGATCAAAGCGGAAATGACGGGCACGGTCAAACGAATTCTCGTTGATGACGGGGAGGCGGTTGATTTCGATGAACCACTTTTCGAAATCAGGACGGACTGATCGATGCTATCACGAATTCTTGTTGCCAACCGTGGGGAAATTGCACTGCGTGTGATCCGCGCATGCAAGGAACTCGGAATCGAAGTGGTCGCGATATATTCTCAGGCCGACCAGAATCAGCGCTACCTTGATCTCGCGGACGAGACGGTATGTGTTGGTCCGGAAAAAGCGTCCGAAAGTTACCTTGATATTTCGAAAATTATCAGTGCCGCCGAAGTCTCGGACGTCGAAGCCATCCATCCCGGGTATGGATTCCTCTCCGAAAACAGTCATTTCGCCGAGGTTTGCCGGTCCTGCAACATTGGTTTTATTGGTCCCTCACCGGAAGCCAGCGACGCGGTCGGAAACAAATCGAAGGCTCGAGAACTGGCCCGGGAGGTGGGCGTTCCCATCGTGAAAGGATCGCAGGGGCCGGTAACCGAAGAACAGGAAGCCCTCGACGAAGCACACCGGATTGGATACCCCGTTATGATCAAAGCCGCCGGGGGTGGAGGCGGAAAAGGCATGCGCCTCGCTCACAATGACATGAGCCTTGTGAACGGTTTTCACGCCGCCAGTTCCGAAGCCGAAGCGGCTTTTGACAACTCACAACTCTATATTGAACAGTTTGTCGAGGACGCCCGACACATCGAGATTCAGATTCTGGGGGACAACCACGGAAACTACGTCCACCTCGGCGAACGGGAGTGCAGCTTGCAACGAAACCACCAGAAACTCGTCGAGGAAACCCCGTCCCCGGTCGTGGACGAAGAACTCCGTCAGGAAATCGGTGACTCCGCCCTGGATCTGGCACGTGCCGCGGAATACTCCAACGCCGGAACCGTGGAGTTCCTGCTCGACAAAGACGATAATTATTACTTCCTGGAGGTAAATGCCCGTCTTCAGGTGGAGCACACGATCACGGAAATGGTGACGGGCGTGGATATCGTAAAAGAACAGATCCGCGTGGCGTCCGGCGAGCCGCTCAGTTTTTCGCAGGAGGACGTCGAACTGGACGGCTGGTCGCTGGAGTGTCGCATCAACGCCGAGGATCCGTCCAATGACTTCAATCCGTGCCCGGGACAAATTGATACGTTCGACCCGCCCGGTGGACGGGGTGTTCGCCTCGATTCCCACTGCTTCTCGGGAAGCACAATTCCGCCGTACTACGACTCGATGATCGGCAAGTTGATCACACACGACAACACACGTTCCGAAGCCATTTCGGTCATGAAACGAGCGCTGGATGAATTTCTCATCGAGGGGGCGATGATTGAAACCACGATTCCCCTTCACAAGAAGATTATGCGAAACGTATGTTTCCTCCGCGGCGAAGTTCACACGAACTTCCTCGAGGACGAGCTCCTCTCATAAAAACAAGTTGCCGACTCATGGGCAGAAAACCATCAATCAGCGGGCAGTTTCTCACATCGATCAACGCCCTCCTCTCGATAATGCTTTCGGTGCTTGTCTGTCTCTGGATGGCCGGTTTTCTCAGTATTCCGGACGCCGAGCGGATCGTTACAAATGTACGTGAGGCCCTA
>CAYXQY010000116.1:0-653 GCA_964466525.1 uncultured Planctomycetia bacterium | reverse complement strand
CCTCATTTCTTGCATTAGTTCGGCTCGTTACCATACGCACCTCCGTACCGAAACCGACGATGGGGAGATGTCCATCGCCGTGGGGGCGGTGGAAGATACGTTGCGGCGCGCGATCAATGAACTTGAGGAAATTAGCGAGGCAACCGTCGACGTCCTGAAGGAAACCGCCGCGTCGCCGGGAGATACACACGTCCGCGCCACCATCAGCACCTATGAGAAGACAAATTTCAGGGATGTTATGGAGCGTGTTCGGAGCGTTCTGAAACAGCGATGGGATGAAATTATTGACGAGCAGGACGAAAAGCCGTACTTTGAAATTGTCATGGGGGCGGTCAGCGATGAGACCCCTTCCGGGTCCATTGGGGAAGGCGACCGGCAAACAACCAGCGACGGGAGAGACACCGAACCGTATCTGTCGGATCCGAACGAGTTCAGCGGGCCGGAACCCCCCGACGAGGAGGAGAAAACGTCCTCGGACGACCGGTAACCGGACGTCCTTCACGCATGCCGTTCCCCGGGATCCACGGTCCGTTTCGGAACCATCTACCCATCCCCGGCCTTCGAATCCGGGGACCTCAACAAATACTGAGCGGAACGAACTCCGTTGTTTTCCTGCACGTTCCGGAAACTGGAAAACGTGTGGTTTTACGTCG
>CAYXQY010000115.1:2722-12012 GCA_964466525.1 uncultured Planctomycetia bacterium | reverse complement strand
CACGTGCCGGTCCCGTTTCGTACCGGACATCTGACAGGTCATCGATAATTTTGTACATTCGCCCATCATTCCAGTGTAACACCCCGTCCCCTGCCGACACCCCGGCACTTAACACTCACCACTTTCTCCATCCAGCCCATGGCACACATAATAATTTCATGTGAGGTTTTCTAACATCAGTTTGAAACGGTGTTCGCGGTCTGGTACATTGTTCGGCGAAGGGTCGTGCGAGGGTTGTCCACGCATCGACCTCGTGAGTTGGAATCGTTTTTTTTCTCCTTCGATTTTGTTTGAGGTACACCGACCATGAACGAACCGTCATCGACCACGCGCAGTGGATGGATCATGCTGTTTTCCGTTCTATTCGTCCTGGCCGGGGGCATGACCGCCCTGCAGGCACAGGAGGAATCCCCGAATCAGGGCAACATCTCCGTGAGTGCCGGAACGAACGCCACCACGGCCTACTATTTTCGTGGTTTCCTTCAGGAGGACGATGGATTCATATCTCAGCCCTGGATCGAGCTGGGCTCGACCCTGTACGAAGGCGAGAATTCGTCGCTGAGTGCAAACGCGGGCCTGTGGTGGAGCCTGCATTCGGAGAAGACGGGCGACGCCGCTACGGCGGCCGGCCGGAGTGTTGTGTACGAGGAAGACGTCTACGCCGGCCTGAGTTACAACTACAGTAACGTGACGTTCGGGCTCTCGTACATCTTCTTTACGAGTCCCAACGACGCGTTTGCGACGATCCAGGAAATCAATTACACGGTGTCGTACGACGATAGCGACGCCTTCGGTAACTTCACCCTTTCTCCGTCCTTCACCATTGCCCAGGAAACGGAACTGCACGGAGGAGGTGACGAGGCCGTCTACGGAGAACTGGGCCTCTCGCCCGGAACCACGCTGATGGAGGACAAGCCACACCCTGTTTCGGTGAGTCTACCCACCACGTTCGGGTTCAGCCTGGACGACTATTACGAGGACGCATCGGGGAACGACGATGCGTTCGGTTACCTGAAAACCGGTCCGCACGCCAGTGTTCCGCTGGCCTCGGATACGAAATGGGGCTCGTGGACCCTTTCCGCGGGTCTGGATTACTATTTTCTCTCCGCCGATACGCTCGAATCGTCAAATGGTGACGATGATTCTGAAATCGAAGGAACGATCAGCATCAGCATGACCTACTGACCACACCTCTCTCACAGGCAACGTCTCCGAAAAGCACCGGGTGCACGATCCGCGCCCGGTGCTTTTTTTATTTCCCGTCAACTCATCCATTATTTTTTTTCATGTCCTCAGCAGTTATAATACGCCACTCTTACTTCACGTCTTCAGACCTCGTTTTCAATCGTGTCTGTGAATGTTCCCGGTTGCCGAGCATCTCATGACAATCCTAAGACCGGACGCTCCGGTACGTCTCGATCCGTCCAACCGTTCGCCCGGGACGTCCGATGGGCGTATTCGGCTCAATCCCGTACGAAATCCGCTCGTCCGGTAACATGATCAACGCACACGCAGTTCGACCACCGTACCGCCGGGCAGAACCGTTTGCTTCTGTGAACGACCTTCTGAACGACCCGCACGGAACGGCCACGATCCATCACCCATGGGGTTTCTGAAGAACATTCATCTTTCACGACCTTCTTTTTTCGTTTCCTTCAATTTCCGGAGGGTACTGCCATAAGCAACCAGAACGACGAACGAGTCAACGACGAAATCAATGCGCGCAAGGTCCGGCTCATCGACGAAGAAGGGGAAAACCAGGGGGTCGTCCCACTGGACGAAGCGTTGCGGATCTCCCGCAAAAACGAGCAGGACCTCGTGGAGGTCGCACCGGACGCCAATCCCCCGGTCTGCCGGATGATGGACTACGGCAAGTACAAGTACGAACAGCAGAAAAAGCAGCAGCGGGCCAAGCAGAACCAGACGAAGACAAAGGTCAAGGAAGTACGATTTCGCACGCGAACGGAGGAGCATGATCTGGAAACGAAACGGAACCAGGCCCGACGATTCCTGGAAGACGATAACATTGTGCGGGTCACGCTGTATTTCAAGGGCCGAGAAGTGGTTTACAAGGACAGGGGAAAAGAAAAGATTCGTGAATTTGCCGAGTCCCTCTCGGACGTGTCAAAAATCCAGGGGGATCTGACCGACGAAGGTCACCGTCTCCAGCTTACGCTCGCGCCGCTGTCGGACGATTAACGGGACGGGCCGGGCTGACGTTCGTAGGCCCTCCGTTCGAATTGGGTGTTCATAACTTTGCCCTCCGCCCGGCTGTAACGGACGGTTCACTTCCCGGTTGGTATTCCAGAACGGATAACAGATGTTTCACCCCCGTATAAGCGTAACTGCTACAGGTAATGCCCCCGGTTCCTTCTCACAGCATACTCAATTACGTTTCGTGATCCCGTTAGGGGAATCACATGTACACGTTCTCTTCAGAACAGACGCTGAAGGCGCCTCGTTCCGAGGTATTTTCATTCTTCAGCGACCCGGCGAACCTCGAGAAGTTAACCCCGGATTACCTTTCCTTTCAACTGGAGACGGACGAACCGATCGAGATGTTCGAAGGACAGGTATTAACCTATCGGTTATCCTTGTATGGCATCCCGTTTACGTGGCAGTCCCGGATCGATGTATGGGAGCCCCCCGATCGATTCGTCGACCTGCAGATCAAGGGACCGTACAGGTTCTGGCGACATGAACACGTGTTCGAGGAAACCGATGACGGAACGAACGTGGTGGATAACGTGAAATACGAAGTACCGGGCTGGATTCTCTCGCCCCTGATACACTGGCTGTTCGTTCGCGGGGACGTGGAACGGATCTTTTCCTACCGGACCGAGCAGTTGAGATCCATTTTCCCGTCGGAATGACCGAAAAATCAGGAGACCGTTATCCGATCAGCAGGAGGAACCCTACCATGGTCAAAAGGGGACCCCAGAAGACCACGCTCTTCAGGATTGAAAGAATATTTCCACGCAGCGTGTTCACAATTTCCCGATAGGCCGACGTGAACAGTTCCCGGCTGTCCGCTCTATATAGCACGTATCCAACGAGAACCGCGTAGACAAGGGTGACCGGAACGGGAAATTGTAACGGAACCAGGCGCAGATACAGCCCGGCCGCCAGGACCGGGACGACCAATCCCGCACCGTACCGAAGCACGGGCCAGGTCCACGAGCGATGCTGCTGGACCTGCAGAGCAAAGTACACCAACCCCCCTCCCAGCGCCATGACGAGCAGCCCTTCCACCACGTACCCGAGGCCGCTTGGCGGCAGGTATTCCGGCGACGTGTGACTCACGATGTGCGTAAAGCCCGATATTCCGAACAGAAGCCCCCCCACCGCAAGCCAGAATGCGATGGCCCGGACGTGTCGCTCCATCGCCGGTCGGCGCTGTTCCTCCATGTGCGCCCGATCGTCCGGTTCCAGCGCCAGCACTTCTTCGTTGCATTCCAGACAGTACACCCACGATCCACGTTTGTTCGGGGGAACGGTAAACTCGTTCCCGCAGGAACAGGTGACCGGGGTGCGATGATCGGACCTGGTTGTTTTGTTCATGTATGCCCCTCGGACGTATAAACAAAGAAATCTCCTGTCTCGAAAGCGCACCGTCCACTCGAGCTGTAAACCGGACAACCCTTCACGGACCGATACCGGGAGAATCAAGCGGTGAACACCAGATACAGAACCGCAACGGCCGCCAGAAGAACCAGCGCCCAGAGACTCCAGAACAGCAAAAGGGAAAGGGAGCTGATTCGTTCAATGCGATGTTCCACATCCTGGAGTTCCTGGTTCCTGCGATCAATTTTGTTTTCAACCAGAGCAAGCTGTTCTTCCTGTTTCTGGAGAACCCCGTCCAGTCGACCCGATTCGTGTAACGTTCTGCCGAGCGTTCGACTGCACTCCCTTTTTTCCCGCTTTATTTCGTCCAGCTTTTGCTCAAGATCACGAATTTCGGATTCGACGGACCGAATTCTCGACCAGATTTTCCGGTTCGATTCCTCGTCGCCGGCTCGAAGCTCTCGAATTTGCTCTTCAACCTCCGCCTTTTTGTTTTTTAACTCGTTCCGTTTCTGCTGCAGTTCCTTCACTTCTTCGTTGGTCCGGGACACTCCCTCCTCCAGCTCGTCGAGGTCCTTCGGGTCCGGGTCGGCCTCCGCTCCCGTCTCCTCCGTTGTTTGTCCGGCGGGACCCCGGGCGCCTTCCGGGGCCAGTTCCGGCACGTCATCCGGACCGTGCGTTCCTGATTCGTTCTGTTCCTTCCGGCGCAACCGCTTTTCGTAGGCGTCCTTTTTGTCCCGTGCCCGCTCAAGCGACACCTCGTTTAACTCTAGCTTTTGCTCGATTGCGTCTTTTTTCTCCGTTAATTCCTCAATTCTTTGCTCCGTTTCACCTTCCTCCTGCCGACGGGCCGACTTGATGTCTTCAATACGCTCTTCACTCTCACGTATTTGCTCAACAACCTTATTTCTTTTGTGTTCCAGTTGTTCCAGCTGATGCTGAATTTCCTCGTCCTCAACGGGCCGATGGGCGTCGATCCACCGCTCACCGAATTCCTCGAATAGTCGGTCCCGCTCCTGCTCAATTCGCGCAATGCGCAGTCGGAGCCGGAGGGCCCGATACCGGTCGGCCATCCAGATCCACCCCGACCGCAGAGACCGTTTCAGCACGCGAAACATATACCGTACGGAGGAATCAGACTCGGACATCAATCCTGTTTATCCACAATAATGAAACGTCTAAAAGAACGCACCGCATCCCGGACGAAACGATCCAGAACCCGGATTTGGTAGTGTAAGGAAATTGTTCACCGTAAACAATTGCAGATTCGAAACCGAACGAGATTTTTCAACACAGATTTGGGATTGGCCCCCTGTATAAATATGATACATGATGGAACCAGCATCGACCCTGCTACCTGTGCCTTCGTTCACAACAGCCAATCGTCCTTTAACACGATTTCGTTCCATTGTAAGATTGATGTCTGCCGGACGTCAGGTTCGGTGCCGGGACCGCGTGCTCCGGAATAATGGGGTTCGAATGGAATCCCGAAACGTTAAATGAGACCTCCATCCCCGCTCGCCGTCCGGCGGAACACTTCGAATGGACCCCGGCCTCCCGCGGAAGCCGGTACCGGACATACAAGGTGAAAAACCGGGGTGGAAAATGACACCTGATGTTCTGAAGATTTCGAACCTTGTATTTCTATCGCTGACCAATGGCAGACAGGAACATCGACGACCAGGACGAACTGATTCTGTATAACCTTCAAAAAGATGCCCGGCGTCGTTCCTCCGGCGACATTTCGGAGCACACCGACCTCTCCTCAAGCTCCGTCCGAAAACGAATCCGCCACATGGAAGAGGCCTCCATCATCAAAGGATACACTGCGCAGATCGATTACCAGGCCTCCGGTTACCCTATCCGTATGATCCTGTTTGCCACCGCTCCAATTCCCGAACGTGGGGACCTGGTGTCGGACATCCTGGAGATTACCGGTGTGGTTTCCGTGCAGGAGCTAATTACGGGAGACGAAAATTTGCTGATCACCGTTGTGGGCGAACAGGACCGGGACATTACACCGGCTGCAGAAGAGCTGATGGACATGGGGTTGACCATCACGGACGAAGTGCTTGTACGCAAGCACGAAACGTCACCGTTCGAGGGGTTCGCCGCCGATCAGCACCCGGAGGACCCTTCCCCCTCCTGATGGTCACACCGCTTACACATTCTGGCCAACCGGTTCGCGGGCTTCTTCCTCCGGATTCCGTGCCTCGAGAACGCCCTCACGGATTACGTCTTCGTCCCGCAGCGGGTCCATCACCGCCAGGGCGATCCACTCGTTTTCCACGAGTGCCCGGAGGTCCGCGTGATCTTCAAGAATGTCCTGCACCCGCTTGAGCGGGGCGTAAATTACATTCAGGATCCGAAGGGGTTCATGCTGAAACGCCATGTCCGACCGCATGATGGACTGAAGCGGCAGACCGCCCATCAAATCCCCGCCGTTTCCCTGAAATACCCCGAAATTCCCGACCGGGTTGTGCGTGATCTTGGATCCGCTTCCGTAAATCCCGTTGTCCACGGTGGAGAAGTAGTATTGATGGTTGATCCACTGGCAGACGACAAGAGGACCCGTCATGATCTGCTCGAGCGCACGTCCGTCCTCGTCCTGTCTCCAGTCGTACGAATGCAGAAAAGCCCGACCCTCCAGGTCCACCTCATGGCGTAATTTATTTGGCCCGATCAGGAAGCTGGCGTTCCCCGCAAGTCCCCATTCCGGACGGGTTTGTGCCCAGTCCGAGGAGCGGGTCTCCGTTTCTCCGCAGCTCCGTGCGGGATCAGCCCCCGGCATGTCGTCCACCCGCTCGGCGGCGGCGTTCCGGCGAGCCGTTTCAAGGTCCTTCTTCAACGCCGCAAGTGCTTCGGGTTTCTCCCCGTCCAGGTCTTCTTCATTCAACGTGACTTCATCCGTCGTCGTGTTGTGACGGGCTGCAACAAACACCGTGTCGTCCGGCACGTGCACCCCTCGCTCACGCAGGTCCTCCCGCACCGGCTTCTCGTTACAGATGCTCGCCAGGACCCGTGCGTTCGGCACCCCGGTATTTCCCGCACAGGCACCACAGCACAGGCTGGAGTCAAACGGGTTATTTCGGGTGTCGCTCTCATGGCCGACAAACACCACCACCGGAGCAAACTGGTCCCATCCCATAAGCTCAAAGGCGGCCTGCGCACAGTCCACACGATCCGACAGCGACAGTCCGTTCATCACGTCCCCACGGTTCGCGGTTTCCCCCTCATAGGCCGGTTCAAACGCTTCTTCGTACCCCGGGGTCTGCCGTTTAACCCACTGTTCCGGTAACAGATCCAGCCCGGGAAACAACGTTTCAACAGCAAACTGGAGCCCGTAGAACATCCCGCTGAACTCCACAAAACTGAACGCCCCCGGAAAGTTTCCCTGCAGGCTTTTAAGCGCTTTTCGAGCCGCATCGGTCAGATTGGTCTGCGAACGGTACCGTTTCGCCGCTTGATCCGATCCGTTTGCGGGCCGATCGTCCACGTAATGCGCTGCATCCACTATAGGTGGACACGCATCCGTCGTGCCGTCCTGTCCGGTTCTGGTACGACGGATAGGAAGCCCGAAAAACCCCGCGTATCCATGGGTCTCGTACGGACCCGTCGACTCAATGTGCCGACGAATGATTTCCGATCGCGTATCAATGCAGAACACGAGCTGTGCCTTCGGACGACCGTCGATAACGTCCCCGTCTCGACCGGTTTCAGCCGTGTTCAGTTTACCGAGTATTTTGGACCGGTACGTTTCTTCCCAGGCTTCCAGAAACGCCCGGCGAAGGTCGTCGAGTTCGTCCCGTACCGGGGACACTGCCCCGGGTTCCGGTACGACCGTTGCATTGAGGTGGTCGGCGAGCAGAAGACGCACCGCAAGGTAGTCGGCCAGGTCCATCGGATATGCCGACGACCAATCGTCCGCCGGCCGTTCCGCACGTTGCTTCACGTACCCGGCCCAGCCGGGCAGTCCCGTCAGGTGGTATCGAAACACACGTGTCAGCTCATCGGAATTCGGATCCGGCAGGGCGGAGGAAATTGCCTCGTATTTGTCTTCCGGTAGATCGGTTAGCCGTTCAGCGTTCGGCACGTCGCCGTCCATCGGCGCAAGGGCCGCCCAAGCTCTGTAAAACCCGTTTTCCCGTCCGGGCATCGCCCAGGTCGAGCGTCCTTCGTCCAGAAAGACCGAGAGCCACTTTTCCAGTACCTGGTTCAAGAACCGCTCCTCCGAGCGAAGTTTCGTCTCGTCGGACGAACGATCTTCGTGTCGTTTCATACGCGACAATAGCTCTTCGGGGGACACGTTGTACCCGGCCTTCCGCAAGCGATTTTTCAGGATTTCACGGTCGATCCGTCCTTCCTCCCACGCCTGCCGGAACTGTCCGGCCGTCGGATACCCCTGCCCGCCAAACAGGCCACGGGCCCGGGCGACGGCCTCGTCAAACGGTCGATCCTCAAACCCCGAAAGCGGATTGGACGTGACGTAGGAGTACAGGGGCCACGTTTTCTCCAGTTCGTCCGACGCACGATCTATCTGTTCCCGCAGTTCCTGCTCTGTATCAGACATGATATTCGTCTCGATAAGAAACAATTGTGTCCGGATTCGGTTGACTCGCGTTCAGAACGGATACGTATAACCTCGGGAAAGACCGGTGAACACCGGTCACCATCACCAGGTATGCGCCGAGAAACACACCCAGCATCACACCGTGTATCCAGTGGAACGGTGTCGGAGCGTTTGCAAAAGGGACGTCTGACATCATCGACGTCACCCCGACATACATCCAGGAATACACCGCGGTACTCACGACGGAAATCGCGGGGAACAGGACGTAACGGAACCAGCTGGTTCGCCGAAGCCGATCCACAAACTCCCGACAGCCATGAACCACTGCAAACACCACGACGGCCGTCAGTATCAGGCCGCTGTTCATTGCCTTTCCCTTCCCGGTGATCAACATGAATACGCCGGCGCAGAGCACGGCCGTTACCGCTGCCTCCAGAAGCAAACCCGGCGAGGTCGACCGGTCCTTCTCTTCGGGCACCGTCTGTTTGATGGCGGCGCCCGAGCTTAGAAATAGGTATCCCTTGTAAAACCCGTGCAGTATCAGGTGTGTAATTGCGGCCGTGAAATATCCCAGCCCGCACTGCAGGATCATGAATCCCATCTGAGCAACGGTTGAGCACCCGAGCTGTCCCTTCACCGCGGTCTGCACCGATTTCCAGGTCTTGCCGAGAAACGCCGACAGCGCACCGATCCCGACCAGAAGCAGCATGAAATGAAGTTCGTTCGCGAACAGCCAGGCAAATCGAGTAAGAAGTACGCCCCCCGCGTTCACGAAGCCCGCGTGCATCAGGGCCGACGCGGGGGTGGGGGCGGTCATCGAGGACATCAACCAGTCCTGCAGGGGAAACAGGGCCGATTGAATGATGGACGCAAGCAGAAAACTGGCAAACACCCCGGCAATCGCCCATTCCGGTATCGCAGCGTGACGTGCAAGCACGGTCGATATTTCCAGCGCACCGGTCGTGGCGTACAGGAACCCGGCGCCGATCACGGTAAAAATGAATCCGACAAGGAAATATCGCAGCGCAAACCGTCCCGCGGCCCGTGCCTGCGGCCAGTCCCGCTTGTGCCCGATCAAACCGGCCATCACAACCCCCATGGCCCCCCATGCCAGCACAAAAACGACCAGATGGTCGGTGGCGGAGAGAACCATCAC
>CAYXQY010000115.1:0-2712 GCA_964466525.1 uncultured Planctomycetia bacterium | reverse complement strand
GACAGAAAACAGCGCAGGCAGAAGTACCCGAGCCTGTGATTTCCCGCCATGTATCGTCTGGAAAACCGCAGTACGAGCCCCGTGATCAGCGCTGCATACGGCCATACCACCCGGGTCAGCCCATCAATTGTCAGATACGGCTCCACCGAAATCAGCGATTCCACGGCACCCGGACGGAACGCCGTGACGGCCCCGAACCCGAAACAGGCCCAGACCAGTCCTTCGAACACGTCGGCCCACCGATTCAACAGTTGTTTCATCACAAAGCAAGCAGTTCTAAAATTCATTTATCGAACTACGAAACGACCTATCTGTTCGAAAAGTTCACGGACATTTAAATTTATGTTCGATAAAGTTTCAAATAGGAACAGAATCGGAATTTGTGCCGCTTTTCTTCCCGACTCTCATTTTCACTACAATCCGATACCACGACTTCGACCCCCGGGTTTGTACCGTGCAGAATCCGGCTGACTGTGTCGGGTTCTTTCCCGTCTCACTCGAACATGAGCGCCCGTGAACCAATCGACCGGATCTCGGGTTGAAGTTTGGGTTATTCAATCTCCGATAACATATATAGATAAGACAAGAATGTCATACATACAGGTACCATGGACACAAATAAACACAAGCGTTATAACCTGATGATCGTCGATCTGAACGAACGAATCGGTCTCTTCCTGAAAAGCATCCTGCTCGGCAGCGATTGCAGGGTTTCCATTTCCAGTTCCCCCTCCTCGGTCCGGGCGAAACTGGAAACGGGTTTGTTTGACGGGGCCCTCGTCGACCTGTCGAATCGAGAAGAACGCCGGGAAGTTGAATCCATGATCGATGAACATACCCCCGGGCGGGAGACGTTTCCCGTAGGAACGATAACGGACGACGAACAGATCCGGTTGAGCCCGTCGGAACGGACCATCACACGTCCGGTACGCATTCACCGGTTCCAGCAGCTTGTAAGGCACATGAAAAAACGAATGTCCGACCGGCGATATCCGGAGGCTCAACGGATCGGTTCCTCCGTTTCATGCCGGCTTCGGATGCAGGAAGCGGATCAAACGCTCCCCGTGTCATCCGTCGTCCTGAATACCCGCGGGCTCCTTGCGACGCTGCAGGAACGTCGGGATGCCGGGCTCCGGCAAAAGCTGACGGGCGACGACGTTCAACTGATCCTGACCCTCCCGGACGAAAACCGGGACCTCACCCTTCCGGGAAAAGCCACCTTCACCGAGCACGGGTCCAACGACGACGTGACCGCGGTGGGACTGAAGTTCGACGAGGAAACGGACCGTGTTCAACAAACCCTCACCCGGCTGGAAGATCGAGGAGCACTTCAGACGAACGACAAAAATTAATTGCACTCGCTACATCGAATCAAGCACTGTACAACTGGAGGTTGCACAATGGACGCATCGTTCTCACGGGACGTACGGGTGGTTTGCCCGTACTGCACGAAAGATCATTTCATCGTCGTTCGACGACGAATTGAAAACGACAGAAAACTTGTCAAAACCTGTCGCTGCCAGGCGTGTGGCGATCAATTCGAATATACGGTGGACGAGGAAGGACGCCTGGTACGTGAAAAGGAGACGGCGGAAGACAACAGAACCGCCTGATTTCCCAACCGTGTCTCAATAGGCCGCCGGTCCTCGAAGAATATTCTCATAATCAAACACAACCATCACCATACCTCGGGTGTCCTCAGGGTAAGGAGGGGAGGAGCCCCTCCTATTGCTTCTCCCCCCTTACCTTTTTTCTCTTCGTCTCGACACCTCCCCTGGATGAAACTACATGGCTCCCGAAACGTCATAAACGTTACTGAAGCGATTTCCACACCGAGATGACCCCACCCCCAGAGAGTTCCGTGGTGCCTGCGCCACTCCAGCCGGGCGCCACCATCGGTCTGGTTGCTCCGAGCACGGCACCGGACCCGCAACGACTGAAGCAGGGCGTGGAGGTGTTAAGAGAACAGGGTTTCCGCATTCGTCAGGCGGACAACCTCCAGAGTGAGGATTGCGGCTTTGCCGGAGACGTGGAGCTTCGGTGCCGTGAAACCATGCGCATGTTCGACGATCCGGACGTGGACGCGGTGATCTGTGTGCGCGGGGGAAAAGGGGCCATTCACATACTCGACCGGTTTCTGGACGGCGTATCTCCATCACACCCGAAACCGTTCGTCGGCTACAGTGACGCAACAATTTTACAGCTTGGCCTGTACGCCACCCGGCGCTGGATTACGTTCAGCGGACCGATGGTGGCCACGGAATTTGGAAAAGACAACCTGAATCAGCGGGCGACGGACCAGTTCTGGAACATCCTCTCCTCGTCGCCCGACCGGTGGACCCTGGACGTACCTTCCGACCGGCTTCAGGTATGGCGCGAGGGGACGGCAACCGGTCCGCTGCTCGGCGGGTGTCTTTCACTGGTGCAAACCCTCCTCGGAACGCCGTACCTTCCGTCGATGAGAGGTGCCGTTCTGATGCTTGAGGACGTCGACGAAGCTCCTTATCGTATTGACCGGATGCTGCATCACCTGCGTATCAGCGGTGTCATGGAGCGAATCGGCGGCCTGATACTGGGAAGCTTCCCCGGCAGTTCCCTGTCCCCCGACACCGGGAGGTCCCTCCGTGAGATCGTTCAGCACGTTTTGCCTCCCGGATCGGACATCCCGATCCTTGCCGGTTTCCCCTGCGGTCACCGGTCTCCGGACTTTCG
>CAYXQY010000114.1:0-12234 GCA_964466525.1 uncultured Planctomycetia bacterium | reverse complement strand
CGACTGCGGCGGACTCCGCGCTCTTCGACGCAACTCGTTTCGCTGACGTTGCGGGTGTTTTTCAGCAGCCTCATAGGCGCTCGATGCGTCCGTGCGGCAAAGGGAGAATCCCGAACCCGCCGATGAGGGTCATGGTATGTGCTAACTGAACATGGACCGGGGAACGACGGTCTCAGTGAGTCAGAGTTCGGGTTCCGGTCGTTCCGGTTCCGGAATGCCCAGCTTGTCGAACAGGATGGGCGGAGACTGAAGCCGCATGTCCCCCGAATCGATTTCCACCGCAACCTGTATCGTGTGTCCGATGGCGACGCGTTCCTCGTCCGGCAGACGGTGAGCGGTGTAATTGATCTTCAGCCGGTTGACGTACTCCGCCACGGCCGCCCGGACCCGAACGCGGTCTCCGTATTCCATTGGATTTTTGTGCCGGCACTTGCTTTCGATGACGGGCCAGAAAAACCCGGACGCCCGCATTTCCACCATGCCGTACTGGATCCGTTTCATGAGCTCCGCCCGGGCCCTGTCGAAATATTTGTAAATGTTTCCAAACCAGACGATTTCGGCGGGATCCAGGTCGTAAAACGGAACCTCGAGCTCGATTTCGGCTTCCGGCAAATCAATATCCATAAAAATCCGAACCGTTATATCAATTACCGGCGGGAGCGAGATACAGGTTGATGTAGAGTTATGCTTTGCGGAAAAGCACTATTTAATCAGAGAGGGCTTCGGTTTGAAAGGGGGAAATCGAACGGGGACCATCCGAGTGTCGATCTCTCGCCGGTTCATGAGGTGCCGGGAATGTCATTCCGTATTTGCTCCTGCATCGCTTCCCGTTCACCGGGTCGAACGACCCCTTGCTGAAACAGGTGGGTCAGGTGTAATCGACCGTGAACGCGACTCCATACAAAGCTGCTTCCGGGGGAAGGGGGCACTCCGGCGGTGGGAAATCCATCCTGTAATCGACCACCACAGAGCGCCGATATTCCGTCAAACAGTTCACCGGTGAACGCGAAGAAAAACGAACACAGTTCCCCCTCCGTCTGGGAACGCAGGAGGCGACGTCCGATTGCGGTGGGCAGATAACGGTTGTTTTCCATGGCAATGGCCATCTTTCTCGGAAACCCGGACTGGATCTGGGAGCGTTTCTGTTTCACCAGTGAATCGATGAGTTCCGTACGATCCGTGACAGGGGAGGGAGGGACACAGAACCAGAGGAAGGAAACGTGATTTCTGAAGATGGGGCTGATTTTTGTGCGGGTACGCAGGTCGACCGCTACGGGCACAAGATATTGATCGGGCACATTCGAGCGCAGCTGAAATACCCGGTGGTGTGCACGAATGCTGACGGCAAGGTAAAATAGCATCGGTGAAAGTGCGCCCGCTTCCTTCCGGGCCTGTTTGTCGGCGGCAGCGGCCTCTTGCTTCGTAAAACGATGGACCCGATACCGGAGTCGGCCGGGCATTTTTCGCAACGGACCCGCCAGAGAACCGGGAGAAGGGTCTGCCAGTTGTTTCATCGTGTCCGCCCAGTTTCGCTCGATCCGGAGCCGTTCCAACGGCCCGGGCAGTCTGACGGTCGATTGCAGTTCCTCCGACCAATTGATCGGCGGACGAGCCAGGTCATCGTCGCTCATCCGGGAAAGAAGACGAAGGAAGGAGGTGATTCCTCGACCGTCAAACAGGAGGAAGAGCCACGTGAAGGCGATGTCCGTGTGATCGTTTCCGGTGACGATGTCGTATCGAATGATCGGATCGCTGGACAGGTTCAGCGGCCCCCGGTTAAGAAGTTGCTGAAAACGTTTCGGGAAATGCCGGGTCTCCGGCTTCCTGTGGACGGACGTGCCTGAATGATGGTAAATCGCCGCGGAACGATCCGACGTACCGGTATGATACACGGACGGACCGAACAATCCACCCCACTTCGGGCGAACCGTCGACCGCAGGAACGGAATTTGTCGATGGACCCGGTCAATCAGGTTGACGAAGGCCGCCGGGTCGAATCCGGGACCGAACCGGAGCACGAACTGAGCGAGGTGACTGGAACGAAAGAACCGGCGGGACTCACGCTCCAGGCACATGTGGAAGTGATCCGCGCCCGTCAGGGGAATGCCCCGCGTCAGTAGCCGGTAACGTTGACGTCTGGAGAGGTTGTTATAACTGCAGATTGTTCCGTTTGAAAAATGTAATTGCTGGAAGCGCGTAATCCATTGAACCGTTCCGGTGATCTGTTTGAACGCTCAGAGGTTTCATCGTTTCGATGGATGATTATGAAAACAGGATCACACCATAATTCAAATGCCATCTAAATACATGCTTCAGGAACCGACTACCCCTTGGAAAACGGTTCAACCACGCTAAGAGCGGATCGTTCCGCGGACGGTGAAACAGGGGTACCTCCCTTCTCCGGTACAGATCCAGTGGTGTGTGGGATGCGCAAAGAACCGGACCTCAATCGGAACCAGCTGCCGTAGAATAGATACTTATTGGCTTCTTGAACTGTACGTAAACGCACGCATTTTACCGGTCACGTATCCATACACCGACGAAGTATTGAAATAATGGTCCGTAGAACTTTAGCTTTCAACGTCAATCTGATATAAAGAAGGATGATGTACAATGATCCATCGAATCGTCGTCTCAATTTTTATAGATTTGCCATGAAGTCACTCCGTTCCATCCCTTTTCTGATGATCGCCGTGGCCGTACTCTTTGTCGGGCCCTTACATAAAGCGACATCCGACGTCTCCTTTGAGCATCAACCGGAGAAGAACCGTGTCCGGGTGTTCATCGACGGGGACCTGTTTACCAATTACGTGGTCGACGAGTATCCATTACCGATCATGTACCCGATCTATGGACCGGACGGGATACGGATGAATCGCCAGTATCCCATGGAGGAGGGGGTCGAAGGGGAATCCTCCGACCATCCCCATCACAAATCCCTGATGTACTCCCACGGAAAGTTCAACGGCGTCGACTTCTGGCATCAGGGCGGGGCGGAAACGGTGCACCAGGAATTTCAGGAAATCAAGGACAATTACATCAAAACACGAAACAAATGGGTGGACGAAAACGGAAACACCATACTCCATGACACACGGAAAATTACGTTTCAACGTGTGCCCGACGGCCGGGCGATCGACTTCGAAATCACGTTGCATGCCACAAATGGAGACCTGAACATCGGCGATACCAAGGAAGGCACGATGTCCATCCGTACACATCCGAACCTGCGGATCGACAAAGGCGCCCATGCCATCAACAGCAACGGAACGGAAGGCAAGCCGGTCTGGGGAGAAGCGGCGAAATGGGTGCATTATTCGGACAAAATAGACGGCCAGAAGGTCGGCGTGGCGATCTTTGACCACCCGACAAACCCGCGTCACCCCACCACCTGGCACGCCCGGGGATATGGATTGATCACGGCCAATCCTTTTGGATACAGTTTTTTCCATGGTGATAGCTATAATGGGTCCATGAAGGTCCACCAAAACGGGAACGTCACGTTCAGTTACCGGTTCCTGTTTATCAAAGGAGACCACCAGGACGCGAACATCAAGCAGCGGTATAAACGGTACACACGATCATACAAACCGTCGTACGTGCCCGAGGACTACGAACTTCAGTTCAACGAACATTTCGTCGACGAGGCATCGATCGGGCAGTTCGTGTTTTCCAGCCCGGGAGACTGGAGTCGGGTGCCCATTATGAACGGCGCGAGACATGCCCTCCAGCAAAATAAGAAAGGTTCGTCGTACAAACCACCACACCGCTCCCCGAGGAACATCGGCCTGGTGAAAACAAAGCGATACGACACGTTTCAGTTGGATTTCGACGCCAAACAGATCGGGCGGAAATACGGCCATCGCGACGCGTGCGTCTTCTACAACTTCGTCAACCCCGCCAATTATTACTACACCCACCTCGGTGCCACACGGGATGAACACGCGCACCAGACGTTCATCGTCGACGACGCCCCTCGCACGGCCATCACCAGCAATCCGAACGCGGATCGGGCGATGGACTGGAAGGACGACTGGCACCACATCCGCGTGGAACGAGATGCGGATTCCGGGGATATAAAGATATATGTGAACAACATGGACGAGCCTGAGATGACCGCAAACGATACCACGCACGGGGCCGGATATTTCGGCTTCGGTAGTTTCGACGACCAGGCGCAGTTCAAAAACATCCAGCTCTATGCACCGTCCGCCGAGGAGGAAGCGCCGGATTTCTTTGAGAGCAAGAATCCCCTTTCCTTCCAGCCGAATGGCGGGCACTTTTACCACCCGCAGACGGTCAAGATACAACAGGCCTATGTTGATCAGGGACAATACGCCGTTCGATATACCACGGACGGTTCGGCTCCTACAGCCAACGCGCCCCGGTACGACAAACCGTTCCGGATCAAACAGAATACGACCGTGAATGCTGCGGTCTTCCGAAACGGCAAACAAGTCTCGTCCGTCCGTTCCGCTTCGTTCAAGAAGTTGTCGGAAGAGGAATACAAACAGCAACTCCGTGTGAGCAACCTGAAGTCGTCCTCCGGAAATTCCTACGAGGTGGTAAAAAATGACGTCGAAGAAGGCGAAGAATTGTACACGGATCGCGACTACACCTATACGGACCTCCCTCAGCTTCTGACGCAGGAGGGGGTGACGTTGATTCGAACAGCCAACGACGACTCCGGGATATCGGGTACTGCGTTTCAGCTCGACGTGAATGTGCCGGCCACCGTCTACGTCGCATTAGATGAACGCACTGATAAGGTTCCGGACTGGCTGTCTTCTTATTCGAAAACGGATCACGTCATTGAAACCACGGACGAGCCGTTCCGCCTGTACAAAACCCACGTCCCTTCCGGAACGGTTACGTTTGGTTCAAACAACGCACCGAGCATGTACCAGGTCTTCCTTACGAAGCCGGAACAGTAAAATTCGTTCGTTCGGGACCGGTTCGACCCGTAAATGTTTGACCGGCGTGGTAACCGGCATACTCCCGTTTTGAAAGACGCCGAAAATTGAATAAATCCCGTACCTATACGACGAAAATAGCAGAACCCCGAAGGTCAAAGAGGAGAACAGAGCTCCGAAGGTCACAGAGGGGCCAAACTAAAAACGGAAGTTAATCATTTTGATCTGACCCCTCCCTCACGTTCGGGGGTCGGAGAAAATTTTTGTAAGTGGTCAAAAATCCGTGGCAAACTGGGAACGGAAGCATTCATGCACAGGTATTCGGAAAGATAATGCCTCTCCTCCCACGGATTATTGTCCAGTTACGAAACGAGGTTTGAAGCCGGTACAACTTGCTGCTGTACTCGGAGCACCGGCATCCCTGCCGGTAAACAGGTTCGTTGCCGGTATGATTTTCGCAAGGAAGAGAGGGGCTTCCGATACTGGTATCCGCGCCGTTCGTTATTTGCAGTTACAACGATAAACAGATGAAGAAGAAAATGAAGGATCTGACGCTGACGTTTCCGTTTTTTCTGCTCTTCCTGCTGATGATTTCCGTAAGTGCCGACCTGCGGGCGGAGGAGAAAGACTACGACAACTGGAAAAAAATGGACGTGCCGCCCGCACCGGCACTGAATGCGGAACAACAGATGAAAACCTTCCGGGTTGCTCCCGGATTTGAACTGCAGCTGGCCGCCGCCGAACCGCAGGTGGTCGATCCGGTGGTGGTCCGCTGGGATGCTTCCGGACGGATGTGGGTGGTGGAAATGCGTGGGTACATGCCCAACGTGGAGGGCAAGGGAGAGGACAAACCGGTCGGGAAAATCGCAATCCTTCAGGACAAGGACAACGACGGGTATTACGAAGACCGGACGGTCTTTCTGGACGAACTGGTCCAGCCCCGGGCCATTGCTCTCGTAAAAGGGGGCGTATTGGTCGCTGAACCCCCGCACCTGTGGTATTGCCGGGACACCGACGGGGACCTGGTGGCGGACACGAAAACGGAGGTCCTGGGAGGATACGCCAAATCCGGCAACGTGGAGCACCGCGAGAACGGGCTCCGACAGGCCATCGATAACTGGATGTACAACGCCAAAAGCAACCGTCGATTTCTGTTCACTCTTGACGAGGGCAAGCCCCTGATCCGGGTCGATAACACGCGCTTCCGGGGCCAGTGGGGCATCTCACAGGACAGCTTTGGCCGGTTGTACTACAACACCAATTCCAACTACCTGCGCACCGAGCATTTCCCGGAAAACCTCAAACAACACAATTTTAAACTACGCGATAGCATGACGAGTTCCCACTCCGTGGCGAGTGATCAACTCGTGTTTCCCATCCGCATCAATCCCGGCGTGAACCGCGGGTACCGGCCGAACACCCTCCGGGACGACGGCCGCCTGAAAACCACCACGGGCGTCTCCGGACAGACGGTGTATCGCGGGGACCAGTTTTCGGACTCGTTCCGGGAAAACGTGTTTGTTCCCGATGTGACGGGAAACACGATGGCCTATTTTGAGATGGTACGAAACGGTTCGGACATCACCGCTAAACACCAAACTTACGAGGACGAGGAGTGGGGGAAGCGTGATTTTCTCGCTTCGAAAGATGAGCGTTTCCGGCCCGTGGACGTCGAGAACGGCCCGGACGGCACCATCTACGTTGTGGATTTCTACCGGGGCATCATCCAGCACAAAACCTACATGACGGACAAATACCTGAAAAAACAGGTGATTGCTCGTAACCTGGATGAACCGGTCGGGCTGGGCCGGGTCTGGCGGATCGTGGCAAAGGACGAACCCCGTCGTAAAAACACCGGTTCGTTACGGAAAAAGTCCTCCGGAGAACTTGTAGACCTCCTGTCCCACCCAAACGGCTGGCACCGGGACTGGGCTCAGCGCCTGCTGATCCGACGTGCGGATGCAGACGTGGTTCCCGAACTGCGTGCACTGGCTCGTGGCGGAACCCATCCCATCGGCCGCATTCACGCCATCTGGACGCTTGAAGGCCTCCGTAAACTGGATGAGGAAACGATTCAGAAGGCCCTCAAGGACGATCACAAACAGGTACGGAAGGCAATTGCCCGGGCCCGCGTGAACCGTGAGATGTTCGCTCCGCCCGCCTTCAAGGAGCTCGACAAAGGAATATTCGAAGCGGAGAAGGCACAGAAACTGATGGGACCGACGACGGATTCGGATCACGACGGGTACCAGGGGGACGGTTTCATCAATTTTACAAGGAAGAAAGGGGGATCTGCCACGATGACGGTCAGCGGGGTTCCCGCCGGAAAATATCGCCTGTCCATACGATACGCCCTGGATCGAAACGAATCACGTCCGCTTGCTCTTGAGGTGAACGGAACGACCGTGAAGGAGAAATTGTCGTTTCCCTCCACAGGAGGATGGACAACCTGGAAAACCGTACGGGTGCCGGTCACGCTCAAGCAGGGAACCAACAAGATTACGTTACGAACCATCGGTAACGAAGGGCCGAACGTCGATTACGTCCGGATTGAACAGCGGTCGACGAAGTAACCTGGAACCTGAGAGGCTGCTGAAAAACCCTGACTGCGGCGGACGCCGCGATCTTCGAAGAAACTCGTTTCGCTGACGTAGCGGGGTTTTCAACTGCTTCCTGCACCCGTTCCACGGGTGCGTATTAATCGATTCACCGAGGTCAAACGCCCGAACGAACATCCCCAAGAACGCTCCCGAAGGGAGCGCAACAATCGTAGCCCCCGGTGACCGACGCCGAAGGCGAAGGAACCGGGGGTCAAAAGAGATACCATGTAAACCGGATTCCCGAGCGGCAGCGAGGGAATGTATCGGATGGAACGCTCCATGCTTTCTCCACGGTCTTTTTGAACAGTTACAATAAACCAACACTACGTACTCCGTACTCCTCACGGGTACACGGACGACGTCGACTGCGGCGGACGCCGCGATCTTCGACGCAACTCGTTTAGCTACGAACATTGTGAGTGGTTCTTCAGCAGCCTCCCAGCAAGTTACTCCCATGAAACGACTTCTTCTGCTGTTTGTCGGACTCGCGATTCTGCTGTTGATTCCATTTCTGATCTGGGGGGACCTGTTTGAATCCTGGTTCACCCGTCGGGGAACGGTCGAATGGTTGCGGACGTACGGAACCTGGGCGTGGCTTCCGGCGCTCCTGCTGCTCGTGGGCGACCTTGTGTTACCCGTTCCCGGAACCGTGGTCATGTCGGCGATCGGCTTCGTCTACGGTCCGTTGGTCGGCGGCCTGATTTCGGCTCTGGGGGCCGTACTGGCCGGAATGGTTGGATACGGACTGTGCCGGTCACTCGGCCGGAGCGCCGCACTCGTCTTACTCGACGAGGACGAATTGGCGGATGGCGAACAGCTCTTCCGGAATTCGGGAGGGTGGATCGTGGCCATCTCCCGCTGGCTGCCGCTCCTGTCCGAAACAATTGCCTGCATGGCGGGACTCACACGTATGCCGTTTCTGAAATTTACCATCGCCCTCGTTTGCGGTTCGATCCCACTCGGCTTTACGTTTGCGGTCATCGGGTACGCAGGCGTCGAATATCCGCTCCTGGCGATTCTACTCAGTGCCGGGCTCCCGCCGGTGTTCTGGTACCTCGCCCGTCGGTTCATCAACCCGACGTCGGATGGCGGGGACCCCCCTTCACGTGCTGTGTAACTTCTGCATTCCGTGCAAACAGCGATCCCACTCCGCTGGAGTTCATTCGTTCTAAGTTTGCCCTTTTTCTAAGACGCTTCGTCCCTCCGGGGCCTTCCGGTTGAACGTCTTTTCTTTCGGTCGAAGAACGTTCGATCCGTCTGACGTGGTGTAAGACCGCCGTTAAACCTGTTAAGGAACGTACCGGTCCCGCGTCGATTCGGACTGAAGAACAGCAATGAATTCC
Source organism: uncultured Planctomycetia bacterium (assembly GCA_964466525.1). Taxonomy (GTDB): domain Bacteria; phylum Planctomycetota; class MHYJ01; order CAYXQY01; family CAYXQY01; genus CAYXQY01. The sequence continues at coordinate 3,378 of CAYXQY010000114.1, read as the reverse complement.
CGGCCAAATTGTTTTACATAGATCCCATCTGTCGGACAGGCGTGCGGAACCGAACGGATCGTTTATCGATACGTGAGCGATGAATTCGTTTCAGGCCCGTTCCGGCAGCTCAGGCCTTCCGCTCGACCGACTACCGTCACGCCAAAAACGACTTCGTACGAGGGTTCCAGCGGAGCCCGATTGTCTTAGAAACCGTGTGATTACAAAATAAACCGGAGCTCCAGCGGAGCGGAATCGTCCCTGAAAGATACCCAGGACCGATACACCTTCGAAATCCCACCCGGGAATCTCCGTGAGAAAACCGGCGTTACACCGGGAAGGACACCCGTTACACTCAACCCTTCTCACTCGACCGGGTGTACCCAAAAGGAACATATGAAAGGGTGCGCCGACATCTCTGCCGGCAAAAGATAGGTTTCAAACAAAGGGAGGCAAACGTTGCGGGGGTTTTTCAGCAGCCTCCAACCAGAAGAATCGACTCTTGTATGTCCCCCCCCCCGACCGGCCGGCTATAATCTAACGACTTTACGGCTCCGTCCCTGACATTCCGGTTCACGGAAGAGTCAGGCCGTCACCGGTTCGAATTTCCCGCTCGGAGAGTCGACGAAATCAGTTTGCATTCTCGCCGTCCGGCTTCTCCGTCGAAAGGTCCTGTGATTCGATCCCGAACGCATGGTTGAACCGCGCACTGAAGTTCTCAAGTGCAATGGACGCCGTCAGCTCCACCATCTGTTTTTCGGAAAACGCATCTTCCAGTCGTTCGAACAGCTCGTCGGACACCGATACCGGTGTGTCCGTCATGCCGTCGGCGTAGCGCAGAACCGTTTTTTCCAGGTTCGTAAACCGGTCGCTGTCCTCAAACTGACGTAGGGCCAGCACCTCCTCTTTGGTCAACCCTGCCTCACGGGCATGGTAGCCGGTGAGATCAATTCAGAACGGACAGCCGATCTGACTGGCCGTGTGGTGCATGGCAAGGGACTTCAGGCGATCGGATATCGCTCCTCCATTTCGAACCGCACGGCTCAGCATGCCAAACCAGCGCAGTATGGGGGGATGATGACTGTAGATGCGAAGGGGGTCCAGTACGTCCCCGTGCTCCCATCGAGAAAACATGCGAGCCAGTCGAACCGTGATTCCGCCTTCTCCGTCCGGTACGCCGTCCATGCGCATCTCTGTCCTTTCAAAACATAACAGGCATTTCAAAGAAATTCGTGGTCTCTGTCGACCGTCCATTGTATCCATACACCACGGACGTGTCTACTTTTGCTTACATCCGCTTCGTCTTGGGGCTCCTCCTCTTAGCCCGTCCCGGGAGCCCCGGGACGCAGACGTGGACACGGGCTATTGTACTGAAGGGGCATTCTCCCGTAAAATAATGGATGAGTGTTCTGAAGGAAGAAGCAAGTATGAACATCCGGATCGGGATGTCGTCCATCGGTGACCGCGTTCACCGTCCACCCTTCCAGCGAACGGAAGCGTACGTCCACAGGAATTCCTGACGTCCTTCAGTGTAAGCGCAGATCACAGAGATCCACGCTTTTTTGGGTTTCTTGTAGATGCCCGGTTGCTGTTTTGACCGGGATGTCGAACGTATCATTGCTACATTTTATTTTTTATGAAATCAGTTGCTTCTGCGGAAACATGGCAAATTCGAACGACTCCAACACAAAAACAGGCTGGCTGAAAACCATACGTAGCGGCGCTGGATTCTTACGGGATCCGGACCACTCACTCAAGAGGCGGGACAGCGACGTATACGTGCCGAACAAGTTTATCGATCGGTACAACCTCACGGAGGGCGCCTCCATCACCGGCCCCGTTTCCAAAAACAACAAGGGATTGAAACTCGACGCGGTCGACTCGGTTTGCGGTGTGGAGCCCGAAAAGTTTCGGAATCGAGAGAACTTCGACGACCTGACCGCACTGAAACCGACCGAACGGTTCAACCTGTCCGCCTCCAACGAGCTCAGCATGCGAATACTGGATCTTCTCGTTCCGATTGGCAAGGGAACAAGGAGCTTGATCGTTTCTCCCCCCCGGGCGGGGAAAACAACTATTCTCGAACAGCTTTCCACCGCCATATACGCGGACGCACCGGAATGTCAGGTCTTTGTGTTCCTGATCGACGAACGCCCGGAAGAAGTGACCCAGTTCAAACGGAATACGCCGGCTCAGGTCATCGCCAGTTCAAATGACCAGTCCGTGGAGGACCACGTCAACCTCACGGAAATGATGATGAACCACGTGCGATCCGCGCTCGAGTGCGGAAATGACATCGTCCTGCTGGTGGACAGCCTGACCCGCCTTGCCCGCACCCACAACCTGGCCGGATCCGGTGACACCGGTCGAACCATGTCCGGAGGAATTGACGCAGGAGCCATGGAAATCCCCCGCCGGTTTTTCGGCCTCGCCCGGGACACCGAGGAGGGCGGCTCCCTCACGATCATTGCCACGGCCCTGAAGGACACGGGGTCACAGATGGACGAAGTGATCTTCGAGGAGTTCAAAGGAACGGGAAACAGTGAACTGGTGCTGGATCGGTCCCTCGCCGACAAAAACATTTACCCCGCCGTTGACCTCCAGAAGAGCGGGACACGAAACGACGAAAAACTGCACAGCCCGTCGGACTACGAAAAAATCAACCGCCTACGACGCCAGCTGCTCGATATGGATTCCGAGGACGCCATCCTGCAGCTCCGCTCGCTGCTGGAAGAACACACCACACGGGAAGAGTTCCTCAGCCGCATCCCGTAGGCACATTAGCCGTTTCGGGTTGTCTGACACTTCACAAACGAACCGGACACCGTTCGGTTCATACCTCCTGACCGATCCGTTCCGTCAACGACGGCCTTGTTCCGGCCGTTTCGATCCCCTCCGCCCTCCCCACCACCCCGGTAACTACCACCCACCCCGAGAGCTCCTGCTGAGCGGAATCGTCCCTGATTCGATCAGATACCAAATGTAACAAACCGGAATCATATCCAGCGGAGTAACCCTGTGATATCGCAAGCCCTTGCCGGTAAATCGAGGAGGAACCCAGTCGATGTCGCTGGACTGGAGCCCATTATGGGTATGGACCTATTTTCGAAGACAATTCGACCCCGCCGGGGCCTTTCAGGTGAGGTCCCGACTTCGGTCGACGGACGTCCGCCTTGTTTGTTTGGTGGAGGGGGGGATTACACGCTCTTCCCCCTGCCCGGGCCGGAAACGGGCTCGCTCCGTGCTTGCAATAGATCACCTCGGATGTTACTAATGTTAATGTCTGCTGACGTACGGAGCTAAACAAACGACCGAAAACAACTGTTGCTCGCGAGAGTCGGTCCCGCCCGCAGGACAAAAAGGGGACGGAAACGAAATGAACCCGTCCCGGCAACAGGG
>CAYXQY010000113.1:0-12544 GCA_964466525.1 uncultured Planctomycetia bacterium | reverse complement strand
GCAGCCATGAACTTCACGTCACCGTACCCCATGGTTGGTTTCCGGAACACAAGTTCTCCGCCCACTTTGATGGCATAGATAAGGCCCCCTCCAGAAATCACACCGAGAATGGACCCCAGCAGCCCACGCAGATGGCTGGAAGAAATCACTTCCACCTCGGGAAGTCCCATGAAAAATTGCAGGTGCACCGGAAAAACGGTTCCGACAATAACGGCCAGCAGGATACCGGACATCGAAATGACATCCGGAATAATCCGATACTGCACGTCAATATAACTGATAACAATCAGTGCGCTCAATAATGTCATTCGGAGCAGGAGCTCGCCCCAGAACACCAGAAGGTTGGATGACAGTAATATTTCCATTCTAACCGGCTCCATCATCAAATCGCCGGGGGGGATGCGGAACCGGGATAAGACCGGGAAACTATTCAGGAGCGATACATAAGCCCCGAGGTAGAGCAGGGCATTGAGGATTTCCACAAGGGGGTACCGAAGGGAGATTTGATGACCGCAGTGCCGACACCTGCCTCCAAGCAGCAGATAACTGAGCACCGGTATGTTGTCGTACCAGCGTATGTCGTACTTGCACTCGGGACAGTGGGAAGAGGCAGCAAAAATGCTCAGGCAGTTTCGGGGAAGACGGTAGATGCAAACATTCAGGAAACTTCCGATGATCAGACCGAACAAACCGATTGCTATCGGCAGAAAATCGTAGAAGAAGACGTCCGGTCGCATGGAACTCCCCCGGTGATTACAGGATAAAAACGCTGGTTGGCAGGTTCTTTGTTTACTACTGGTGGTGGTTTCAGGAGGTCGTGAACAGATGAAGTTCGGTGCGTCCGAATTCGGTTTGATCCATTCGTTTGAATCCATGAGGTGCTTCACCAATCCTTGTTCCGGATTCACACTCCAGTAGCAACTGGCCACCCCGTTTAAGGATCGATCCCTGACCGATTCGGCCCAGGAAATGAAACAGTTCACGACGTGATTCGGGCTCATGCAGAAGCGGATACGGAGGGGTAACCGAAATGAACTGAACATCGTCCCGTTCGACCGACATGAAATCCCGGAGAAGATCTCTTTGTCGTATGTCCGTCTTTTCCATCAGGTGCAGCTTCCTGACACTATTTCGGATGCATGCCACCGCCTCCTCGGACCAATCAAAGAAAATAGTATACCCCGCACCTCTGCTGAGGGCTTCAACTCCCATTGCCCCCGTACCTGCAAAACAATCCAACACACACCTTCCCTGAATACGGGTTGATATTCGATCAAACACCGCTTCACGAATCCGGGAACGCATCGGACGCACTTCCGCCTGATCCGGTGTGTATACGCTCCGTCCGGCAAATTCTCCCCCCTGAATTTTGAGGTCGCCATCAGTCATGATCAATAACGTGTCATTTCGTTCAGGACGGACCCTGATTCCTGCTGGCCGTATCTCGCATGGAACGGACGGCTTCCGACATGCTGTCCGCCCCGAAGGTTGCGCTTCCGGAGACGAAAACGTTCGCACCGGACTTCGCAGCCAGCTCAATCGTCTGAGGAGAAATTCCACCATCCACCTCAATCAGTTGATCCGGGTCACTTGAGACGGATCGGAGATGCTCCACTTTGTCCAACGGGTCACGCAAAAAGGATTGTCCGCCGAACCCCGGCCACACCGTCATGACAAGAACGAGGTCCACCTTTTCGAGCAGAGGCTCAACCACGGACGCGGGGGTTTCCGGGTTGAGCACAATTCCCGCAGCCGTGTCGGATCGATGACAGCGGTCTACAATCCGGTTCGTTTTCTCATAAGCCTTCTTCTTGTTCTTTAACGACGAGCGCAGCTTCCACCCTTTTTCTCTTCGATTCCGGTCCGATTCAGGAAACATTGCCTCGATATGAATGGACAGCAGATCCGCTCCGGCATCAACAAACGAATCTATAAACGCTTCCGGATGTTCAAGCATCATGTGGACGTCCAGAGGAAGGGAAGTCAGTTCCCGGATCGCCTCAACGATGAAAGGCCCCATGGTCAGGTTGTCCACGAAATGGCCGTCCATCGGGTCGATGTGAAGCCAGTCCGCTTCCGCACGATGTACGCGCTCGATCTCCTTCTCAAGATTTGCAAAGTCAGCTGATAAAACGGACGGAGCGATCACCGGTGTTTCGATTTCGTTCAGCCAGTTCATACGATCAAAATTTTAACGTGGAAATTTCAGGGACTGTAAACGTTCCATTAAATTCCAACACAGAATATGTTCAAAAACAATCCCTTCGGAGGAAAACGAACGAATTCGGACCGTATATGCCAATTTACTCAGATAAAGGAACCCCGTGTTCGACGGCACGATATACACAACCGACCATTCGGTCGGGCATGATTTGTGTGCAGTTCATGTTTATTCGAACCACCGGTACTGGTTGGTGTCCAGGTAATGGTGTACCACGGTCATACATTGATGCGAATGAAGCGACGTGGGACCCACCGAGACCCGCGTCTCGCTCTTCGCCCGGAGTGCATTTTTTTCCCGGGAATCGAACGGCCGGTGATCCGATAGAACAAAAATTGGATGTTCCGTCGCGCAAAGATTATTCAACACCTCCCCCTCCTCATCCAACCAGATCAACGTCCCCCGGCTTGTGGCGTCATCCAGCACATCATCCAGTGAGTCGGGCGAGATATAGATTCCGGGTGTTGATTCGACCTCCCCCGTCCGTTCCGCCAGATGCCGTCGTTCAAGCACCTTTTGAAACAGGGCTCCGGTGCTTCGCTCATCCGGGTTCACCCGCTGGAGTTCGCTTCCCTCAAACCGGATGACGAAGGAATTCTGCAGGAGAAAGAAAAGACGTACGGATTCACGGAGATCATGGGAGGTCAGAAAAGCGGACGTGACACATCGACAGAGCACGTCCAATCTACCGGCACTTCCCGGTAGGTCATCCAGGTTGAAACGGTTCGTAAGAGGTGCTTCGTGAGCCAGTACAATGAATTCTCGCATAGAGACTGTATAATGACCCGACAAAGAAGATGCTCGTCATTCGCCCGGGATGTTACACAATAAGAGAACATGATATATCTTGCCAGCTCCTCGCCGCGCCGCCGAAAAATGATGGAGCGGCTGGAAGTTCCGTTTGAAGTCACACCCGTTGATCTTGAAGAACACCCGCCGAAAGGCGTAGCGCCCGAACACGTTCCCCTGATCCTCAGTCAGGAAAAAGCAGCCGCCTGCGCCGAACAGCGGCAGGACGGTGTGGTTCTTGGGGCGGATACGGTGGCTATCTTCGAGGGAACGCTTCTTGGAAAACCGAAGAATAGATCAAGTGCCCGCAGACGGCTGCTACAACTACGCGGCCAGTCACACCGCATCGTGACCGGAATGACCGTCCGTTACGCCGGTTCCTCACAGGAGGCGTCCATCACATGTATCTCTCAGGTTCGGCTCCGTCCTTTTGGTGAAGAGGAACTTGAGAGATACCTCGACACGGGAAAACCGCTGGATCGAGCGGGAGGATACGGGATCCAGGACGAGGAGTTCGATCCGGTTGAATCGGTGGGGGGCTGTCCGGCAAATGTCCTTGGACTCCCGATCTGCATGATTCCCGAACTTTTTGAACAGCTGGACGTGAGTTTGTCCACCTCCTCTGTTTCAGGATGCCGTCCGGCCGAGACACAGGGATGCTGTCTGGATTTCCCTTTCAATTACAAGCCCATGTCTCACCACAATTAAACTGAGGAAATGAATACAGACTTTATATAACAGGGAAATAGAGATACGACGGATTCCTCGTTCGGAACCACTTCATCCTTCAATCCACGTTCCACTTCAGACGTCAAACTGTATCGTCCCAATGAAGCCGCCCGAACCGATGAAGAAGAGGTCGAGGTTCTCAACCTTGTGAACTGTCACCATACGACTATTCATCGCACCTATCCAATCTCTTTGAATTATGTCATGCACGACAGAACATGAGCAACCAGGATTGCGAAGGGCCGCTCTGTACCGTGGACGTCATATGCTATCGGTTTACGGAGGATGCACTGGAAGTCCTTCTGGTTCAGCGTAAACATGAACCGTTTCAGCATGATTGGGCCATCCCGGGAGGGTTTGTCGAACCGGATGAAACCATCCAGGACGCGGCCGGACGTGAGCTTCAGGAGGAAACCGGGATCACTCCTCATCACCTCCGGCAGTTTCGGGCGTACGGAGGACCTGACCGGGACCCGAGAGGTCCGGTCGTTACGATTTGCTACGTGGGATGTGTACGTCCCGGTACGGGTCAGGCCGAAGCTGCATCGGACGCGGAAGAAACGGGATGGCACAAGCTACATGAGTTGCCTTCACTCGCGTTTGACCACGACAACATCATGTCGGACGCCACGGAACAGCTTACACGACGCGTTCAGCACACGCCCGATGCGTTTCGATTGCTTCCCGAGCGATTTACGCTGGATGACCTTTACCGCATTTACCGGTATATACTCGACCCATCCGTGGACCGGCAGGAACTGATCCGAATGTTTCGGGACAACAACCTGATTGTACCCGCTGATGCACCACGTCAGAACGACGCCGATCAGACGTATTACAGGCTTCAGAGGCGCAGGTTCACCGAACACATACGGCAGCGAATGCCGTTTTCACCATAGTCACTCACCAGCAAAATCGGAAACCTGTTTGACAAATGAAGAGAAGGAGTGTATAATACAATCTATTTCATATGGAGTTATACCGTGCCTTCGTGTTCTTACGTCACTTTCAATGGAGAAAAGTGTCAATTCTAAAGGAACACGTGTTTTTCTGCCGAAATAAATAGTGTAGTACTCCGTATCCCCCTCCGGCGGGCGGGTTGCTCGGTTTTTTTCCGAGTGCCCGTCCGCTTTTTTTATGCTCGAAAGTTTCGGTCTTTTGATAAAGTCTATATCCTTTGTCCGATACCCCCATGGTTAGACATGATTTACCGCTGACTCAGCAATTCAAGGAGAAACGGTGAGCTGAAGAATGAGTGGTAATCGACTGGATTCATCCGTCAACGAACAGAAATCATCCGGTTGTCTGTTTCAGATCAAAGATCATCTGGAGATGATTCTGGTAGCGTTTATCATGGCGCTTGTCATCCGGTGTTTTTTCGTCGAGGTCTTCAAGATTCCGACCGGCTCCATGGAACCGACCCTCATGGGAAACCATGAAGAAATGAACACAAGCGGAGATCGGATCATGGTAAATAAATTCTACTACCTGTTCCATCCCGTCAGGCGGTACGATGTGATCGTGTTCAGGTATCCCCTGAACGTTATGCGGAATTTTATCAAACGGGCCGTTGCAATCGGACCGGAATACATCCGGATGGAAGGGGGAGATATTTACCATTCGAAGAAACCGAACGGATCGTTCGATATTGCCAGAAAGTCATTTACCAAGCAGCAGAGTATATGGATTCCAATACCTGCTGACCGGAGCTCGAACCAGGGCGTTGACATTCTTGATACCTGGCAGTTTGACGGGGCCGGAGACGTGAACCGGAACCCGGAGTTCCTGCAATTGCAGGGCGGGCAGGAGGCGGATCAACTCATGTTCGGTCAAAAGGTCACGGACGCAGCCGTAACCGCCTCGGATAGCGCTTACAGCGGCGGGTTTCATCAGGTCACGGACGTAAAAATAACCTCGACGATTTCGCAACTCAGTTCGTCGGACTCCCTCATATACAGCCTGTACGATCCCCCGTATCACTTCGATTTTCGGGTGTCAGGTGACGGATCCGCGAAGATAAAGGTGAAAAATACAAGCAGGTCCTCGAAGGAAGTCAAGTCCGTTCCCATTGGCGATATTGATCTGACTCAGAAATCAACGATCGGTTTTTTCATTTACGATGGACAGGTGGGTGTGACGCTGGAAGGGGAGCGGGTCGCCTCCCTCGAGTACCGCAATTCGTATCGTCAGTTGACCAGGAACGAGTCGAACGACGTCCCCAGGCCGGTCGTCAAAGCAGTTGATGGATCGTGTCACCTCCATGAACTCAACCTGTATCGTGACATCTATTATCACTGGGGTGAAGGGAAACGAGTGAACTTCCAGGAGAAAAATGAACCGATACGGATTCCCGAGAACCGGATACTGGTGATCGGTGACAACGTAAATTCCAGTCGTGACAGTCGAAAGTGGAAAATGAACGTCATCACCATGCCGGATGGATCAAAATATTACATTGACCGACGCACATGGCGCCGCGCCGTATCGGGTCGACGGTCACACGTGACGGATCGAAGTGGCAGACGGTTTTCCCCCGCCGACCTGTCCTCGAGGCAACAAATCGAAATACGGCCGATGCGATTTGTGCGAAAAGAACTGCTCGTGGGAAAAGCAATCTGGGTATGGTGGCCGTATAACCGTTTGAAATTCATACGGTAGGGTCTTCGAGTACATGCATACCTCTCCCGATTCCGATTTGGAAGTCGGTCGCTTCCCGAACACACTTCATTCTTGAAGATTGTCAATGTCTGAGGAAGAGGAAATTCTCCGCGTGGAAGACATCACAAAATCCTTCAACGGTAAAACAGTGGTGAATGAGGTCTCCTACCTCGTGAAACGTGGTGAGGTTGTGGGATTGCTGGGGCGAAATGGTGCCGGTAAGACCACGTCGTTTAAAATTACGATCGGCATGTTGAGACCAGACCGGGGACGGGTCTATCTAACCGGTGAGAACGTTACGGATCTTCCCATGTACAGACGAGCACGGAACGGATTGGGGTATTTACCCCAGCAGCAGTCCCTGATCTCCAGCCTCAGTGTGGAGAAGAACCTGCGAGCCGTTGTCGAACGGCTTCCGCTTACCCGTCAGGAACGCGAGGACCACATCGCGGAACTTCTTGAGGAGTTCGACCTCGAGGATCTCTCCTCCCAGCGATCGTCAACCCTGTCCGGCGGGGAAACCAGACGGGTTGAAATCTGCCGAGCTCTTGCCACGTCCCCGGACGTGATTCTGCTTGATGAACCGTTTTCCGGGGTCGATCCCATCGCGGTAAAGGACCTGCAGGATCTGGTCGTTTCACTTCGGGAACGGGACATTGGCATCCTACTGACGGATCACAACGTCCGGGAAACATTGCAGGTAACGGACCGCTCATATATAATCGACGAAGGTCATATTCTCGCACACGGTCCGGTGGAAGAAATTGTCAATAACCAGACGGTCCGGGACGTGTACCTCGGAGATCATTTTTCACTATGAACGTGGTATGAACTGGACGGAAAAACGGCTGAAAGAGAAAGACCTCGGTTCGCCCGAACCGGTGGAACGAAGCCTGCTTCTCTCCATGGTATTCGGCTGGTGTGTTCCCGGGCTGGGACACGTCTATATGAAAAAATACCTTCGGGGAACCATTTTCTTTTTGTCAATCGTCCTTCTTTTCATAGCGGGATTGAGTCTGTCCCAGTGGACGTACACTACACGGGCGGACTTTCCGTTTTACCTCACCGGAAAATATGGCAGCGGTATCGTACTTTTCGGCCATTACCTACTCACCGAGCATGCATCAATTGATTTATCGGTACGCTTTCACTACATGGAAATTGGCGTCCTGTTTCTTTCGGTCGCCGGATTGCTCAACGCTATTTCTGTCCTAAATTTAATTGACGTGAAATGGGGGCGGTCGCTTCTACTCGACCTGCATGAAAAAGAGGTGAATCCGGAGGGCCCGCAGGATGAAGACGATCACACTGTTTAGGGTTCATTAAAATGAGAACGCTATTCGGCAAACGACTTCGTGAGGATACGTTTCCAGAGGCAGACAGACATGAATGAACTGCTGTTATTTCTCCCGGTACTCGTGCTATCGAGTCTGGTGCTGAGCGCCCTACATTTTGACGACCTGGAATTAATATGTTCCTATACCGTGGAAAATAGCTTGCAGTTGTTTGTAGGGGCGATTATTCTCTGTATTTTGATTTACGTTGTGACACCGGGGTAACCCTCCTCCATGAAGGTTTTGCACCTCACCAATAGTCTTTTCTTTGAGGATGAGGGGCTTTATTCTCAATCACTATCTCTTGGCCTGCATCGCATGGGGCATGACCTAACCCTTCTTGCTCCACCCGGCCCGCTGATGGACGAGCTCATTGCAGAAGGGGTGGATGTACGCACGTTCCCGTTTCTCGCCAGACCGGCGCTTGAAGTCTTTCGGTCGAAAACGATCTATTCGAGTGTTAAGGAGGAAGAGTGGGACCTCATTCACGGACATAACCTGCGTCAGCATGGGCTTGTTTCCGCCTTATCCCGGCGGCTGGACGTCCCCTGGACCGTCACACTTCAGGCGTTTGTTGATGAAACGGATGATGTAAACCCGGATTCAACTCTTCTCTCCGGTGTCATTGCCACGGGCGAAGAACTGAGGGAACATGGAGTAAATGACATCGGCATATCAAAACAGCTCATGGAAGTCATACAACCAGGGGTTGACCTCACTAAATTACAGAAAAAGCCGGTTTTCAGGGACGGGTTGGTTCCAATCGTTGCTCTTGGTACACCCCTCGTCAAAGAGAAACGGGTTGACCTTTTTCTCGACGTAGTGGAGACGGTTACTGAAGGACATCGTTCCGTCACGTTTTTCGTGCTCAAACATGGCCCGTACGAAGACACCATGCGGAAAATGATGCGTGAACGAAATCTCGAACAACACGTCATGATCCAGTCCAATCCAGACGTATACTTCGATATCCTGCCTGAAATTGACGTGCTCTTAAGCACGGATCCAAGACTGGAACTGGGACTGGTCATTCTGCACGTCATGGGTTGCGGAAAACCGGTCATTTCCAGCGGAACCGGGGGAGCGTTTCACGCGGTGGATGATCGTGAAACGGGTTTTCTCGTCTCGTTGAAAGACGGAGGGCGGGAAATGACCGATCGGCTTGAGTTCCTGTTGCAGCATCCGGAGGAAGCAAGAGAAATGGGGACACGAGCACGAGCTCGAGTGACCGAAACCTTTGCGCTCGAACGCATGCTTGATGAGACCTCCTCATTCTTCTCCCGGGCAATCGCCGATTAAAGTAGAAACAAGCAATGACCTTATTTCTTAGACCGAAACCATGAATCCAGATGACCAGGAACGGATCGAGAAGAACATGCGAACTATACAGCTAATTTACTGGACACTGTTCGCTTCCATTTTCGTTTACGGGATCTTGGGATGGTTTGTCACGGTAACAACAGGGGCGATCATGAAGTCGCCATTTTTGCAAAACACCATGAGCCTGGGGCTCGCCGGAGTTTCCGTGCTCGTTTTGATTACGATGTTAGTCATTCGCGCGTACTGGCTGGCGCCTTCCGCACTTATGGATCAGTCGGACGAGCTGGAAACGGCCCTCCGGAACTACCAGAGTGTATACATTATCCAGGGCAGCCTTCTGGATTCAATTGCGATTTACGGGTTGATGGTGGCCATGTTCACGGGAAATTTCTACTTCTATCCCGGCTTCGCCGCGGTGGCGATCTTTTTCTTCCTTCTCCTTCCGCCCTCTCGGAATGATTTCGAAACACGCCTGCAGAAACGTGGGCTGTAAATTTCATTCACGTCGTAAAAGCCGGAAAACAAATCGGTTCTTCGAGCGCAGAAAGCACTCGATGTTTGATCCGTCAATTCGTCACAAGGGTGGGAAAGTGCGTTAAATGAAAGGAAACCTCGAATCCTGATTCGAAAGCGAAAAGGAGCGGGCAGTTCAAGGGCGTCCGTTTATCTTACCTGTGGTCCGAATTATTTTCCGCCGGATTCCGTCCCCGGATCGGTGGTGGGAGAAGGAGGAGCATTCTCCAGCCCCGCCCCCCAGTTTTTGTTCGGTTCAGATCCCATTTCAAAGATCAGGGTACCGCCACGTAGAAGACGTCCGGCACGTATCCATGGTTTGTTCAGCGGCTCACCGTTAAATTTTGCCGATTGAATGAATTTATTTTTCTTTCTGTTGTTCCGGACTACAATTTTCAGTTCTTTTCCGGCGTAATACCGTTGATCCAGCTGGACGGTCGCTTTCGTAATCAGCGGAGAGCCAAATTCGTAGATCGGCTGCCGACGAACCCCGCCGTCGGTCTGAAACAGTCCAAGTGCACTCATGACAAACCAGCCGCCCATCTGCCCCGAGTCCTCATCACCAGGATATCCCTGTTCACCAGCACCGTAATATCGATCCATAATGGTCCGGGCCCATTTCTGCGTTCGCCAGGGTTGCCCGGCATAATTGAACAGGTACGCCGCCTGCATATTGGGTTGGTTTCCATGGTTGACACCCCGGTTGAACTCCCCTCGATGTCCGGTGTGGAAATCGGTTGTAGCCGCCCGCTGGAATCCTTCCTTCAACCGTCGAACAAACCGGTCACGTCCCATAATCTCAACCAGTGACGGCACGTCGTGCGGCACGAACCATGAATACTGCCATAACGTTCCTTCCGTCGCACTCTCCTGGGTAAACGGATCGTATTCCGAATCTGAAACCGTCCAGGATCCGTCTGCGTTTTTCCTTCGGAGAAAGCGTTTGCCTTCCCGGTCAAACGTATTTCTCCAGCTCCTTGATCCCCTGTAGAACGTGCGGGCCTTCCCTTTCTTACCGAATGCCTCGGCCAGTGTGCCGGCACACCAGTAATTGTATGCAATCTGCATGGTATCCGACGTCCGTCCCTGATCCGCCGGAACATAGCCGTGTTCGATAAACGGATCGAGGCTTCTTATTCCGACACTGTCACCTCCTCCCGGTGCGGTGCCTTTTCCGGGCGTGGTCATGGCATGTAGAACTGCACGGTACGCCGTTTCGTGGTCGAAGTTCCGGATCCCGTGCTGGTACGCGCCGGCGATAAATGCAGTAAAAGGCATCCCCCGCATAATACCCGAATACTCTATACCGGCCGGTCCTTTCGGGAGCCAACCGCCGATTTCATAAAGTTTCAGCTGTGATTTGATCCATTTTCGGGTGATGTCCGGGGTGGCAAGCGTCCAGAGCTGATTCAGGTTCCAGAAGGTGTTCCAGAACGCGTCCCCTCCGTAGACTGGATCCTCGGGGTCCTCAAGTGTTCTCGTTTCCTCGAACATGTCCGTATATTTTCCGTTCGCGTCGGACATAATCGTCCGGGAGTAAGAACGGTACAGTCCTGTGTAAAACTTACGCTTGTTCTCGTCTCCCCCCTTATAATTCATTTCCACGTCAATCCGGCCAAACAGGTTGTTCCATTCTCTGCGCGCATCCTGGACCACCGCATTGTAATCCCAGCCAAACGGACCGTCCTCGAAGAGACCGATCTCAGTTTTTAGGTTATTTCTCGCGGAGTCGATACTAACGAAGGACACGCCGGCTTTCACCCGGATCTGTTCCTCCTTCTCCGTGTCGAAATGAACCGCGACGCCAAAACGGTTGGCGTCCCCACCCAGTTGATCTACGTCCTTCTTTACGTCCGCCTGATTGTCTCCGTTCCATCCGTCCATCGACTCAATTCGATGATCGAATTGCAACACAAAGTAATGTGTATACTTCTGGAAGTCACGGAAGTACCCGTTGTCCATCGAAACGTATCCCTCAAGTTCCCGGTCGCCGGTTCTGGTTATCTTTGCATCATGAATTTCTTTGCCGTACTCACCTCCTGCAAACGTAACGATAATGTGTGATGACTCCGATTCAGGAAAGGTATACCGGTGTAAGGCGGCCCGTGTGGTGGAAGTCATTTCAGCGTCGATTTTGTGTCGTGGAAGTCGCACCCGGAAATGGGCGGGGGAGACCTCCAGGGTATCCGGGGAGATGCGTGCGGGATAAGTGTCCGGTGCCGCTGGAGGAGTCCGCTGATTCGTAACGTCTCCGACCCGTGGAAGCAAAGAAAGGCCTGATATCGTCCAGCTGTGAAGGTGACTGAACCCATGCACCCAGTCTTTCGAGGGGACGTATCCGCCTCCATACCGATCCCCACTGCTATCCAGCGTATCTCCCATGTCGTTGTCCGGAGCCAGTTTCACCATCCCAAACGGACGGCTGGGTCCAGGGTGCAGCATCCAGCGCGAGTCCGTCGCACTTCCGATCAGTGGATCGGCCCAATCAACCGGCTGACGCTTCCGAACCTGAACTCCGGAACGGTTCCGATCACCATCACCCGAGAAAACGTTGAACAGACCGGTCAGAATAAGAAAACCAATCGTCAGGGGAACAGTCAGGC
This sequence comes from uncultured Planctomycetia bacterium, assembly GCA_964466525.1. Lineage (GTDB taxonomy): Bacteria > Planctomycetota > MHYJ01 > CAYXQY01 > CAYXQY01 > CAYXQY01. Next base: position 377 of record CAYXQY010000113.1, on the reverse strand, counting down.
ATTTTTGTCTCACTTTTGTTATGTATATTCCGTTTACGTTCATGGAAGATCTCGGAACATTTATGGTTGCTCAGTACTGAATTGAGTCCTACGCCGGATACGAAATTTACTCTCAATTACAGAATGCTTTCCAGGAGCCTGCACCAGCGAAACTGAAATTATCATCGCTCCCGATATAGTATTCAACTGCTCAGGAAAAATATTGCCTCCTACCATCTCTGTCGAACCTGATATCCATTCGTATCGGTGAGAAGGAAATCATGCTGTGCACAAACGGAGTTCCCTACACCCCCCGAAAAAAATGTAAGAACCTTAATAGGCCCGGCGCTAAATGACGAAATCCGAAAAAAACTGAATTAACGATTTGTTCGGTGAAC
>CAYXQY010000112.1:0-12619 GCA_964466525.1 uncultured Planctomycetia bacterium | reverse complement strand
AGCACTAGAAAAGTTGGCTCAGTTAGTTCCCTCAAAAGCTCATAAACTAAAAGAAAATGGAGAAGTGGAGGAGGTGTCGATAAATGAACTGGAAGTAAATGATAAAGTTGTGATTAAACCAGGTGAAAAAATCCCAGTAGATGCAGAGGTTTTAACAGGCCAAAGTACGGTAAATGAATCCATGATCACTGGGGAAACCAAACCGATAGAAAAGCAAGAAGGGGATGAAGTAATCGGCGGTTCAGTAAACAATGAAGGTTCACTGACAGTAGAAGTGCAGAAAGTAGGAGAAGACTCTTATCTTTCCCAGGTGGTAGAGCTAGTAAAAGAAGCACAAGCAAGTAAATCCAAAGCTCAGAATCTGGCGGACAAAGCGGCATATTGGTTAACTTTGATCGCTATTTCAGTAGGAGCTTTGACCTTATTTGGTTGGATATTATTTAGCTCGCAGGATTTTGTATTTGCTCTGGAGCGTACCGTTACTGTGATGGTCATTACTTGTCCTCATGCACTTGGTTTGGCAGTACCTCTAGTCGTATCAGTTTCAACTAGTAAATCAGCACAAGAAGGTTTATTAATCCGAAATCGTACACCATTCGAGCAGGCAAGAAAAGTTGATGTAGTAATGATGGATAAGACTGGCACATTAACAAAGGGGAAGTTCGGTGTTAGTGATATTGTTTTGAGTCAAGATATTGACATGAGTGAAAAAGAGTTGTTGACACTTGCCGCATCAATAGAAAATAAATCAGAACATTCAATCGGACAGGGGATAGTAAGGTCAGCACAGGAGAAAGATCTCAAATTAAAAGATATCAAAAATTTTAACAGTATTCCGGGTAAAGGTGTAGAGGCAGAGGTAGAAGGAGAGAATACAAAGGTAGTAAGTCCCGGTTATTTAGAGGAAAATAATATTAAACACAGTCTAAAAATAGAACAAATACAAGAGAGAGGGAAGACCGTAGTATTTGTAATTAGAGACAACAAGACGATCGGCGCCATCGGTTTAACCGATATCATTAGAGAAGAATCTAAACAGACAATAGAACAGCTGAAAGATAAAGATGTAAAAACAATAATGATAACTGGTGACAACGAAAAAGTAGCTAAAACAGTAGCTGATGAGCTGGGAATTGATGAGTATTTTGCAGAAGTACTACCGGATGAAAAATCGGATAAAGTAAAAGAAGTGCAGAGTAGAGGAGAGCAGGTAGCATTTGTAGGTGATGGGGTAAATGATGCACCTGCCTTAGCTCAAGCGGATGTGGGAATAGCAATAGGAGCGGGTACTGATGTAGCGGTTGAAACTGCTGATATAATATTAGTTAAAAATAATCCGCGGGATGTAGTTAAAATGATAAAATTTTCAGAAGCCACTTATTCCAAGATGGTACAAAATCTCTTTTGGGCCACAGGTTATAACGCTTTTATGATCCCACTTGCGGCGGGGATATTTATACCGCTAGGATTTGTAGTCGGACCGGCATTGGGCGCATTACTTATGAGTTTGTCTACTGTGATAGTAGCTGTTAATGCTAAATTTTTGCGTATCGATTAATGCAATTTAATCAAATAGTAGGTATTAAAATAAATATAATTAAAAATAATTAGAACATATGACTTCATCTTATGTAAAAAATAAGGTCGATTCTTCTCAAAATTCTTTTGTAATTACGGATAAATACGGTGTTGTTAGATATGTGAATAATCAAGTGAGTGAAAATACTGGTTATTCTTTAGCGGAGATAGTAGGTAAAAAACCGGGAAACCTATGGGGTGGAAACATGAATGAGAGTTTTTACAAACATATGTGGAATCAGATTAAAACTGAGAAAAAACCATTTTATGCAGATGTGATTAATACCGATAAATCAGGAAAAAATTTTACTGAAAAAATGTTTTTTACTCCAGTTTTGGACAGCTATGGCTCTGTAGAATTTTTTATCGAGATAAGTCCAGAAAACAAAAATAAAAACGATAAGAAATTTAAAAAGGATTTTTTAGAAATATTTTCTAACCAACAACAAAACCAGGAAGTATTACCGCAATTTATATTAAACTGTCTAAGCGAAAAGAGTTCTAAAATGAATGATAGCAAGACATTTTCTGATTTTCTGCGAAAAAAACTTATAAAACCCATAAAAGAAAAATTTAAAAACAGACAAAAGGACAAAGAACTGGTTAAGCAGGCAAAAGAAAATCCAGAATATTTTCAGAAACTGTATCAGAAATATAGGGAAGACGTACATAACTATTTTTCTTATCGTATGAGTGATAACTCTGCTGCTTATGAACTTACCCAAGATGTGTTTTTGAAGGCGTTTAGATATCTAGATAGTTTTGAGATCACCAATGCATCTTACAAGACTTATTTAATGCGAATAGCTCACAATACTCTCGCTAATTATTACCGTAGTATGCCTGAGCAATCTGATGTTTCGATAGATGAGGCGTCGAGAGCTGATCTTGGCTTCAGAGAAGATTTTAAAGACCCGTGGATGAGAGAAAAATTGAAAGAAGCGATTAACAACGAGCTGACAGATATACAAAAAGAAATAATCAAAATGAAATACTTCGATGGTCTATTGATACGAGAGATTTCTACCATTATTCAAAAATCCGAAAATGCAGTAAAACTTCATCTTCACAGGGGCCGTAAAAAAATAAAAAAGTACTTCAAGCAAAATTAAATTGAAACCTTTTTCACAATTTCGTGTTTAATAATATAGAGAAGCACAAAAAGATATGCTTCTTTTTTAAATTTAATCAATATTTTCATGCCAATCCATAAAGTCAAAAAAAGAAACGGATCCATAACCGACTTTAATATACACAAAATTGAAAAAGCTATTAAAAATGCTGTGGAAGCTGTTGGAAAAGATAATACTACTGAAGCTGAGATTTTGGCTGCGGATGTACACAGAGAACTAGAGGAGAGATTCAAAGATTCAGTTCCTTCTGTAGAAGATATTCAAGATATAGTTGAAGAAATATTAATACAATATGGGTACGGTGAGGTTGCAAAAGCATATATTCTTTATCGTGAAAAAAGAAAAGAAAGCAGGGAAGATCGTGATGTTGTAGTTGAAGTAGAGGACACTATTTCAGAATATCTAGACAAAATGGATTGGCGTGTAAATGCGAACTCTAATCAGGGATATTCTTTGGGTGGTTTAATCTTAAACAGCGCCGGCAAGGTGACTGCCAATTATTGGTTGTCCCATGTTTATCCGAAAGAAGCTGGTAATGCCCATAGAAACGGTGATATTCATATTCACGATCTGGATATGTTTTCCGGGTATTGTGCCGGCTGGAGTTTAAGAATGCTTTTAGAAAAAGGATTTAACGGCGTTAGCAATAAGACTGAGTCGGGCCCACCGAAACATTTAAGTTCTGCTGTGGCCCAGATGGTTAACTTTTTTGGGACTTTACAAAATGAGTGGGCTGGAGCACAGGCGTTTTCAAGCTTTGATACTTATTTATCTCCGTTTGTAAAAAAGCATGAGATGGAAATCAGAGAAGAGATTAAAGAAAGCAATATCAGTTTTCCTTCTGAAGAGGAAAAAGAAGAATATGTCCAAGATAGACTTTATGATTATGTATATCAGCAAATTCAGTCCTTTGTGTTTAATTTAAATATACCTTCTAGGTGGGGGACTCAAACACCTTTTACTAATATCACCATGGACTGGACGGTGCCAGAAGGATTAAAAGATAAGAGATTAGAGATTGACGGAGATCCGTTTGAGTATAAGTTTGGAGAACTTCAAGAAGAGATGGATTTGATTAATGAGTGTTTTATAAAAGTGATGATAGAAGGGGATAAAAATGGTAGAGCATTTACCTTTCCGATCCCTACTTACAATATCAGTGAAAACTTTGACTGGGATAATCCAAACACAGATTTATTATTTAAAATGACAGCTAAGTACGGAACTCCATATTTCCAGAATTTTATCAACTCTGATATGGAACCCGGAGATATTCGTTCTATGTGTTGTCGGCTTCAATTGGATAAGACTGAACTTAAAAAGAGAGGGAACGGATTGTTTGGTTCTGCTGAAATGACAGGATCAATAGGTGTTGTTACTTTAAATGCAGCTAGAATCGGTTATGAATATGCAGGAGATCTAGAGGGTTTCTTTAAGAGAATAGAACATCTAATGGAGTTAGCTAAAAGCTCTTTGGAGGTAAAGAGAAAAGAGATCCAAAAATGGATGGACAGAGGTTTGTTTCCATATACTAAGCGCTATTTGGGAAACCTTGATAATCACTTTTCAACTATTGGGATAAATGGAGTGAATGAAGCTATCAGAAATTTTACTGATGATGAGGAAAATATAACTACGGAGTGGGGGCAAAAATTTGCTGAAGATATTCTTGATTTTATGCGGGGTAAACTAAAAGAGTATCAAGAAGAAACCGGCAATTTGTATAATCTGGAAGCGACTCCAGCAGAAGGTACAACTTACAGATTCGCAAAAGAGGATCAAAAGCAATATGAAGATATTATACAAGCAGGCACTGAAGAAAATCCTTATTACACAAACTCTACTCAACTACCTACCGGTTATACGGATGATTTATTTGAAGCATTAGAGTTGCAAGATGATCTACAGACTAAATATACCGGAGGTACTGTATTGCACGGCTATATGTCAGAAAAAATAAGTTCACCGGAGATGTGTAAAAATCTAGTAAAGAAGGTTTTGGAGAACTATCATCTGCCTTACTTTACTATTACACCGACATTCTCAATCTGTCCAAAGCATGGTTATCTCAGTGGTGAACACGACTTTTGTCCAAAATGTGATGAGGAAAATGGTTATGAAGATGAAGATACGATTGATTTTAAGTGGAGAGAAGAACATATAAGTGAAGAAGCTCATAGATAAATTTTATAAATAAATTTATTAATAATTAATAGAATCTTATGTCAAATCAAAGACAAGACGATATGCAAGAAGAACGTACAAAATGTGAAGTGTGGACAAGGGTAATGGGTTACTTTAGACCTATGTCACAGTATAATCCTGGAAAAAAGTCGGAGCATTTTTCTCGAAAAAGATTTGAGGAGTGCAAGTCTGCCAACACCAGATTTTTAGAAGAGTTTGAGGAAGGTGCACAAACTTGTAAGGCAGCATAATGGAGATTAGCGGCATCCAGAAGTTTTCGATGTTAGATTTCCCCGGAAGAGTAAGTTGCATTCTATTTACTGCAGGGTGTAACTTTCGTTGTGGTTATTGTCACAATCCGGAATTTGTGCTTCCGGAGAAAATTGAGAAAATTAAAGATACATTCATATCTAAAAAAGCTGTCTTTAATTTTCTGGATCAAAGAGAAGGTTTGCTTGACGGGGTAGTGATCTCCGGTGGAGAACCTACTATGCATTCTGATTTGCTAGATTTTATTGAAGAATTAAAGAATAATTTTGATTACGAGGTTAAATTAGACAGTAATGGGAATAAACCGAAAGTTTTAAAAGAAGCAATAAATAAAGATTTAGTGGATTATATAGCTATGGATATCAAGACAGATCTGGATAGTTATATAGAACTTGCAAAGGGATCTACTGATACAGAAAAGATAAAAGAAAGTATTGATTTCTTAATTAACTCAGATGTGGAATATGAGTTCAGATCCACTATAATAAAGGGGGTACACACAGAAGATAATTTTGAGAAAATGGCTGATATGATCGAGGGAGCAGATATTTTTTATCTGCAAAAGTATAACTCAGGTCACACTCTTGACCCTAGTTTTGCCAGGTATGAGCCGTTTTCTGATGAGGAACATGAAGAGATTGCAGAGATCTTTGAAGATAAGGTTAAGAAGGTGGAAATTAGGGATTGAATATTGAGAAGTTAACAAAATTTAAAAAAGTTTTATTAATTAATTAATTAATTCGTTATAACTATGAACAACCGAAAAATAATTGACTGGATTTTGAGAATAGCGGTTGCCGGTGGGTTTATCGGTCACGGTATATTCGCTTTGCAAGTAAAAGAAGGGTGGATTCCTTATTTTACCTCGGTCGGTATCTCAGCCGAGATGGCAGCTGCACTTTTACCTCTCATCGGTATTATGGATATTGCTCTAGCAATTCTGATCCTAATTCGCCCGGTCCGTTTAGCTTTACTTTGGATGGCTTTCTGGGGGTTTCTGACTGCTCTTATTCGTCCGATTGCGGGTGAGCCGGTCTGGGATTTTGTTGAGCGGTGGCCGAACTGGGGTGCTCCACTTGCACTTCTGTTCTTGCACGGCTGGCCAAGAAATTGGCGGGAATGGTTTAATTAAATAATCAGAATAATAATTGACTATGTTAGTAGATACAGCTACTTACATTTTAGCAGGACTTACACTCATTGGAGATATTTTCATCTTATTTTGGATACTGTCTCTATTGAATAATAAAGCTAAAGATTGGTTTGATAAGCTTTTTGGCAGATTTGAGAATGAACTTGTTTTATATAGCTTGATAGTAGCAACTATTGCTACTTTAGGTAGTTTATTCTTCTCTGAAATTGCCGGATATGCTCCTTGTAAGCTATGTTGGTTTCAAAGAATTTTGATGTATCCTCTGGTGATTATATTTGCTGTCGCTTATTCTAAATCGGACAAAGATGTATACAATTACGGTTTACCTCTAGCTAGCTTGGGAATACCTGTTGCAGCTTATCATTATGTTTTACAAAATCCTTTACTCCCATCTCTTCCAACCAGATGTAAAGTGGTAGGATATTCAGCCTCTTGTTCTGATTATTTTAGTATGACTTTTGGTTATATTACCATTCCCATGATGGCTTTGACTGCTTTTGTGCTAATCTCAATCTTTATGTGGAGGTTGAAAAATAAAAATGAAGAACCTAGCTAAAAATTTCTGTATGTATCTCAGCTTTTGCATCTAATTGCTTCATCATATCTTGAATCATAGACCTGTTGCCGCAAAGATAAAATTCACTATCTTGGTTTAATTTATGCAGATGGTCAGTGACTCTACCCGACAAACCACTCCACTCGGAACTAGGTTGAGATAAGGTGATGTTATAAGAAAAGTTATTATGCTGTCTACTTAGTTTATCGAGTCGATCTTTATAAAAAATATTCTTTTGAGAGCGTAGCCCAAAAAGGAGTTTTAACTCACTTTGTGTATTTTTATCTAATAAGTTAGTAATCATACTAATAATAGGAGCTATACCGCAACTGGTAGCTATAAAAGTATGACGATCAGCTTGTTTTGAGATAGTAAAAGTTCCAAATGGCCCTTTCATTTTAAGTTCATCTCCGATAGTTAATGTAGGTAGATAATTAGATGCTAAACCTTTGTCTAAAATTTTTATACAAAACTCCAGGTGGTCATCACTAGGTATAGAAGCAATGGAGTAAGATCTGGCAGAATAAGAATCTTTATCTGGGATCATAAACTGTATAAACTGGCCGGCTGTAAATGAAAAATTTTCCGGCTTGCTGAATATGAACTGATAAATATCTTTCGTAAGTTGTTTTTTTTCTTGCAGTTTGATCAACTTTTTGTTCATAAAAATTCTACTTCTATTTAAATTATTACACTTGTATATTCGGATTTTAAATCTGTGATTCAACCTCGGAGTAAAGCGAGAATGAGAATATAAAAGTGTAATAATTTAAGATTTGCTTTAATGAACAATTCCAGTATAACAAAACTGAATAAGAAGTTAATAGAAAAAATATCTACAAGCAAAGATGAACCCGATTGGATGCTTAAAAAAAGATTGAGAGGACTGGAATTATTTAATCAAACTAAGTTGCCAAAATGGGGCGCTGATCTTTCTGATCTTGATTTAGAAGAACTAAAGTATTTTATTGATCCGGATGTGGAGCAAGAGGATAACTGGGAAGAAGTGCCGGATAATATTAGAAAAACTTTTGACAAACTGGGGATTCCGGAAGCGGAAAAAGAAATGTTGTCAGGATCGGGGGCGCAGTATAATTCATTAATGGTTTATCATAACTTAAAGGAGAGGCTGGAACAGCAGGGGGTTATTTTTGAAAATATGGATGTGGCAGTAAAAAAATATCCAAAAAAAGTTAGAGAGTATTTTATGACTGAGAACGTGCAAATAGACGAGCATAAGTTTTCGATGTTGCATGCAGCTGTATGGTCCGGTGGTACTTTTATTTATATACCTGAAAATACAAAAGTAAACCTACCTCTACAGGCATATTTTAGAATGAATGAAGAGTTGAGCGGGCAGTTTGAGCATACGATTATTATCGTAGATAGAGGTGCCCAACTTCGCTACATTGAAGCATGTTCTGCTCCTGAATATTCTACAAATTCTTTACATGCTGGTTGTGTGGAGATTTTTGTAAAAGAAGATGCTCGAGTACAGTTTTACTCGATAGAAAATTGGTCAAAAAATGTATACAACCTCAATACCAAGCGAGCTATCGTAGAGAAAAACGGAACTATAGAATGGATTACAGGCAATATGGGCTCTAAAACTACCATGCTTTATCCCTGTTCTATACTGAAAGAGAAAGGTGCGAGTTCAGATAGTCTGGGTTTAGCTATAGCTGCCGGTGAGCAGGTACAAGATACGGGTGCAAAAGCGATTCATCTAGCAGAAGATACTAGTTCAAACATTGTCTCAAAATCTATTTCAAAAGATGGTGGAAAATGCACTTTTCGGGGTTTGATAAAGATAGGAGAAAATGCAAAAGACTCAATTGCCAGTATGGACTGCGATTCTTTGATCTTAGACGCTGAATCGACAGCCGAAACTCACCCAAAAGCTAAGATAAATAATAATGAAGTGGATGTATCACACGAAGCAAAAGTAGGCAGGATTGGGGAAGAAAAGATGTTTTATCTCAGATCCAGAGGGCTTGATGAAGAACAAGCAAAGAAGCTGCTAGTATCCGGATTTATCGAGCCAATCGTTAAGAAATTACCAATGGAATATGCGGTGGAGTTGAATAAATTGATAGATTTGGAGATGGAAGGTTCGGTTGGTTGATCTTTTAAATAAAAAACGCCCGCGGTCCGCTTAATTGAATAAGTAGACCCGGGCGCTTGGTGTGACTTTCCTAGTCGCATGAGCAACTAGGTTCAGTCTATAGTGTGTCATTCATCGGAAAGCTCCTCCTTAAGCTCTTCGATGCGCTGTTCGACTACTCCTGCTGGATCGGTTTCGATGGTTTTGATGTCGTTCTTGAGCTCGCTTTCGTATGCAGTCATTCGAGTGATTTTCTTGACTTCATCGAACCCATCGATGAGATAGGTTACCCACTCGAACTGCTTGCCTCGTCCAGCTCCGGCGTCGATCTGCGCTTTTACAACAAATGCCCCGATTCCGTACTGCTTGACCATGTGCGTATCCGTAACTCGGGATTGGTCGTAGGAAATCTGTTCTCTCGCTCCCCCTCTATTCGGCAAGGAAACCGAACTGGTCATTTCGGACATTGCGTTTTGTGAGCTCACTTTCCGTGACATCGTGGCATTGTCACGGTAATGCAAATCTTTGATTCGTTTCTGCTCGGAGCAAAAATGCTCCCGCCAGGAATCGATCTGCTCTTCGTTGAGTTTACGCTCATCAAGTTTGTCCTGCAGAGCAATTTTGACTGGCTCCAGATTCAAATTGACTGTGGTCGTGTAGTTGCGTCCCGTATTGCGTAGTCGCAGTCGCACTTGAGTACCATTGACGGAAACAATCTCCACCTCGTCAAAATGGAGGTGCTTCTGGTCCATCGACGAATTGGTCGGGTGGCGCCAGCGCCAGTACTTTTTGGTCTTGTTGTCGGGAGAATCCCGATACACTTTTGCATACACTCCGTACTCACAGCCGGAGTAAGCTCCGCGGGAAGTATCGGTGTACCCGTGGAGGATAACCCCCACGTCGTGTTCGGTGCTGACGGCCAGATCTTTATACTGGTGTTGATCTGCGGCTAGATCGATCAACCACGGCATCTGCTCTTTGACTGCGGTGGGATCTTCATCGGACTCTTGAATTGCTTCACTCAAGACTGATTGCATAGCAATTCTCCTTGCAATTGATTGACACACTATACTTCTCCTTCGAGAAGGAACAGATTCACACAAACGGAACCTGTTATAGTGTTTGAAAAGAACGAATGACCCGAACAAATTTCGTTCGGAATCATTAAATACTAGCATATATATATATCGATGTCAAGCTATAAGTCAAAAAATAGACATATTCCACTAAATTAAGTAAAAATGAATCCCAAATCAATAAAAACAAAATTTCCGTTTTTTAAGCAAAATCCTAACTGTGTGTATTTAGATAATGCTGCGACTACTCAATGTCCAGAGTCGGTAATAAAAGCGATGAATGAGTACTCTAAAAATAAAACCAATGTACACCGTGGATTTTATAGTCCGGCAGCTGAAAATACTAAAAAGTATAAGCAAAGTAGAGAAGAGGTGGCTGATTTTATTGGAGCTGAAGCGGACGAAATTATTTTCACAAGTGGAGCTACGGAGTCTTTAAATAATATTGCTAGGATGTTGGAGCCGGAAATAAATGAGTCCGATAATATAGTAGTAACTATTTCTGAGCATCACTCTAACTTGGTTCCGTGGCAGCAACTCGCTGAGAAAGTTGGTTGTGAATTGAGGTTTATTAAGATTGCCGATGATTATAAGCTGGATTTAAGCTCTGCAGAAAGTAAAATCGATGATGATACTAAAATAGTCAGTTTTAGTTATATTTCAAATGTTTTAGGTATTGAATTACCTGTAGAAAAAATAGCCGCTTTAGCCTATGAGGTAGATGCATATACAGTCATAGATTCTGCTCAAGCTATGAGTACAAAGAAAATAGATGTAAAAAATTTAGGAGCAGATCTTTTGGGATTTTCGGGCCATAAGATATTTGGACCAACTGGTATCGGAGTAATGTATATAAACAAAGATTTGTTAGAAAAATTGACCCCAGTTGAGTTTGGGGGTGGTATGGTTAAGACAGTAACTAAACATGATTCAAGTTGGTTAAATTATCCGCTTAAATTCGAGGCTGGTACTCCTAATGTTTCAGGGGCTATAGGTTTTGGAGAAGCTATAAAATTTGTACAAAAAATTGGACGATCTCAGATTTCAAAATATCAGAAGAAATTAAATAAATATTTGCTCAAAAGATTAAATCAAGTTAAAGGAGTTAATATATTACGACCAAAAATAGAACATTTAGCTTCAGGGGTTACTTCTTTTGTGATTAAAGATATTCACTCTCATGATATCGCGGGTTTTTTAGCTGAGAAGAGCATTTGTGTGCGGGCGGGACATCACTGCGCCATACCCTTGATGGATAGTTTGGAAATAGAAGGGGTAGTTAGAGTGTCAGTTTCAATATATAACAATAAAGATGATATAGATAAGTTAATAAAAAATTTAAACTTAATTCAACAAAAATTTAAGTAATGGATACTAAAAATACACTATACAGAGAAAAGTTACTCCGTTTATATAAAAACCCAAAGAACTTTGGAAAACTTAATAATTATAATAAAAAAACTTCCGACCATAACCCTTATTGTGGGGATGAGATCAAGGTGTTTTTAAAGAAAGAGGGATGTAAAATTTCTAATATAAGTTGGAAAGGATCAGGTTGTGTAATCTCTCAAGTATCAGCCTCTATGCTGACAGAAAAACTAAATGGCAAGAGTATTACTAGAATTAAAAAGCTGAATAAAGAAGATGTACTGGATATGTTCGATGTGTCAATCAATTTTGCTAGGGAGAAATGTGCTTTATTGATTTTTCATACACTAAAAAAAATATAGAATGTTAGAGATAAATAAATTAAAAGTAAAATCAGATCAGAAGAAGATAATTGATGAGGTAAGTTTAAAAATTAAGCAAGGAGAACTTCATATTTTAATGGGGCCTAATGGATGCGGTAAGTCTACCCTTGCTAAAGCTATTATGAGTCACCCAAGCTTTGATATAGTGAGCGGTAATATAAAACTGAATGATAAAGATATTACCAATTTAGATCCAGATGAAAAAGCTGAGGCTGGATTATTTTTAGCTCTACAAAATTCAAGCGAAATAACCGGAGTACCTTTGTCAAAGTTTTTATATACAACCCTAAAAGAAATAAATAAAGAAGAGATAAGCTTAAACAAAGTCCGTTCTATAGTAGAAAAAAACGCACAAAGGTTAGGATTAAATAAGAATTTTACTGATCGATCAATAAATAAAGACTTTTCTGGTGGAGAAAAAAAGAAAAGCGAGCTTTTACAGATGTTAATTTTAGATCCCGATTATGTGATTCTTGATGAAATTGATTCAGGTCTGGATTTTCAGTCCAGAAAGTTAGTGGCAGAACAAATAAGTAATTTTTCAAAACAGAAAGGAGTCTTATTAATCACCCATTATACCGATATTTTAGAGTGGTTGGATATAGATTGTGTTCATCTAATGAAAAACGGGAGTATTAAAACAACAGAATACAAAGAACAATTAGCCTATGAATTTCAAGAGAGTGGGTATGAGGAGTTTTGAAGTATTTTTTTTAGTTCTTTACATACTTTCTTTATATCCTATTTATCCTCAAAAACAAAAAATAGCGCTACTAACGCTAACTAATTTTTTTATTAAATTTAATAATAATCC
>CAYXQY010000111.1:0-12707 GCA_964466525.1 uncultured Planctomycetia bacterium | reverse complement strand
AGGGCCGGAGAAGAAACAGCGACTGTTCGAACTCGGATCGATCCACCGCGTCGAGATCCCCGGAAATCCGCCGCCGCGGAACAAATCGAAGCTTCTCCTCCGGAACCTTCGTGCGAAGCCATTCGACCGTCCGACGGCAGAATGCACATTCCCCGTCCCAGACGAGAACGGGCCGGTCACAATCGGCCGGATTCACCCCTTCCGCATTGTTACCGCTCGGTGTATTGCTCACTGCCCACCCGGGATATTTATCTGCCGGACGTACTGATTCGGTAATTACTCATCTATTTGTTCCGAAAAAAAGTTTCCCCTTTATTTTGCCTGCAAAGATGCCGGTGCTCCCGGATTCTTCACAAATAGGTGAGTTATTAACTGTTTGACCGTACGGGACGATCAGTTTATCCGACGAACATGGCGTCCGTCAACAGCCTGTTCGGCAGACGGGCCCGTATGCACCGTTCCGACAGAGGGATGCGGACTCCTGGAGACGATCGCGGGATTCGAACCGCGAATCACGGAAGCGGTGCTTGAGGAACGGGACCTCGAGGGCGTGGACGAGCCTCCAAGTTTCATGGATTCGTCAGGCGTCCCGGAGCGTCCCCCCGCGGAATCCGATCTCCGTCTCGGGGGCACCGTCAGTGGGTTACTTTCCGAACCCGCGTTCATCCAGCTCTTCCTGGGTTTCCGGTATGACGTCGGTCTGCAGCTGAGGATCGGCCGCCGGCACGTACGTGGTTTCGGCACCGAGTTCCTCCCGGACGATATTACATCCCTGGGCGATCGCCGCCGCTTTGAAAAAGGCAATCTCACGGTTGAACCCCTGTCGTCCGAACCCACAGTCACTGGTAACCACCAGCTTTTCGGGCGGGATGTACTCCAGCGCACTTCGTATCTCATTCGCCACGTCCTCCGGGGTGTCGGCCTGCAGACTTCGATGGCTGACCGCACCGATGGCAATCTTCTTCTCAAGCTCGTGTTTCAGAGGCTCGAAGTGCGGCAGGTCCTTCTGATTATTATCCTTCGTTTCAATCGTCCAGACGTCGCCTTTCGCTTCTTCGAGGTAGAGTTCGATCGCGGCCTGGTAGGAATTGTCCTCCATCACACGCTGCATGTTCGGGTTTCCCCAGCAGGTGTGGAGCCAGACCTCAACGTCGTCGAGCCCTTCCAGTTCGCGGTTCAGGGCTTTGACCATGAACTCGATTTCCTCCTCTTCCTCCGGGTATTTGTCGGCCAGGAAATGAAGCGTCGGTTCCTCGACCTGCATCACATCACAGCCCGCGTCCCGAAGGGCTTTCAGTTCTTCGTTCATCGCCACCGACATATCCCAGACCACTTCCCGCTTATCGTCGTATTCGTCGGTGTCGATATCGAGGAAAAAATTCATCACCTGTGCCGAGCAGGTACCGAACCGCACGGGTTTGTTCGCTTTGGATTGAGCGATTCTCCAGATTTTGGGATAAAACAGCGGACGGGGTTCGACTTTGCCGGTCACCCGGGGCCAGCGCCAGGCGGAATAGATCTCGTTAAGCAGCGTGCCCTCGGGGTAGTCAAGCAACTCCGAACGGGTTTCCTGCGGTTGTATGTAATCCCCTTCGAACCCCTCCCAGTGCTGAAGTGGATAGTGGTGCCACGATCGCCCGGCCATGTCTTCATCACAGTGGTAATCACCGTGTGTCAGGATATCCAGCCCCGCTTTCTGCTGATCGCTGATCAGCGTGGCGTACGCGTCCTGAAATTTTTCGCGAAAATCCACGTCCATCATGCATTTGCCAAGGGAACGACCCTTCATGCTCACGTCAAACCAGCTCGGCCGGGGCCAGGACCCCGTGACGGTACACGGAAGTATTTTGTCCTTCGTTGCAGTAAACATTTGTCTGGTTGAAAATGATTGCTAACGAACCGGTGAGGACGCCATGTACGAATGGCTGAGCAATTACGAAAGATGTTGTCAACCGCCCTCAATCGTGGTACCCGAACCGGTAGTAGCATCCGTCGTGTCGTCCTCCGAAATGGAACCCCAGCCGGAATCGGAACCGGTGTCGACGATGGTACCGGTATTTGTAATAACGCCGGTATCTAAGTGAAGAAAACGGAACGTGATACCGGTGATGACGGTAGGAGTGATGGGGATACCTGCGGTGCCTGGGGTGAAAATACCGCAAATGCACGTCGTAATCGACCGGTCTTCTGTTCGAATCCGATCTGTTCCGTACTCGATTCCGATCGGCGTACGACCTGCCGGACTCGACCCGCCGGCGCCCGCGGTCCGGCCGGGTCTTCGTTTGATCCAGGGCGTCGACGGTTCGATCGGGGTCGGATCCGGACCCGTCGGTTGTTTTATGGTTCGGTGGCCCCGTATTTGAGGATTTTGTTTTTACGAACTCCCGGTGCAGGACCTGCTCGTTTCCTCTGTGAACGGAGGTAATCACCCGGTTTCCTCCGGGGGACCTGAGGCGCATTCGAATCGTTTCTCCGCCGTTCAGCCGGAAGCTGACGTCTTCCGGTGCATATCTCATCCGCACCCGCCAGACTCCGGCGTTTCCATTGATCTTCTCGCTCCGTCCGGACGTGATTCGGCGGTACCCTTCGAACCCCCATGGATAGACGTTCACGCGGTGCTCCTCGCGATCGACGTCAAACCAGACGGGACGGGATCCCCGGTGCTCCAGCAAAACCGTCCCGGTCCGATCGTTCCCGGCAAACACGGGAACGGTAAGAAATACAGAGACCAGGACCGCCGTTACGGGAGACAGAATGATTCGTCGTTTCATGATGGGTCCGTTACATCTTGTTCAATCGTTTCGAATCCATCCATTCTAACGGATTACTCCGTCAATTTCCTCCCGTTTGTCGTAACTGGTCAAGAATCCGTGGGGAAGGAAGATATTATTCGTCTGAATACGAAAGCAAGATGCTTTCGTTCCCAGTAAGCCACGGATTTTCGACCGGTTACCGTATGTCCTTCAGCGCTCGTTCATCGATTCCGTTCCCTCTTCTGACGACGGCAAAGATTCACCGGTTCGAACCCGTTCTCCCGTCGAGCGGAGCAGGGTCTCGCCGGTTGTTTTAAGCAAACTTGTGTCGCTTCAGCTTCCTGTCGAAACGAACTTCGTTCTGCTCTTTTGGCTCGTAACGTTTCATGCCGGAGGGGTTTTCACAGGCAGGAATGCCTGGGCTACTTTTACCCCGTATTTTTGATCACTTAGATTATACATGGTATAAAAAGTGGTTCAATTTTTTGCGTCTTAGCGAAGGTGTGCCGCTCGCGTTTCCATAACAAACGAATATACAGGGACACGGGATATGAGTGATCAAAAATTTACGTGGATTCCATTCTTCGAGGAGCTCGCGTAGCGTTTGCTGGCTTACCGGAACCGGCAGGATGAGTTGATCGATGTACTGAAGCAGGCGAATGAACTCCTGACGGAGGAATATGATATTGAGGGGATCGGACTCAACGATCGAAACGAACAGGACGAGGAAATTCCGCTGAAAGAAATCGATCCGTTTTCGTTCTTTGCCAGTATCAACCGCCGTATGGATCGGGAGGCACGGATCGCGGTGGCTGGAGTGAGATTCGTGACGCACTGAACTTCGACGCGGAGGGCCCTGAGAATCTCATCAGGGCGAATTGTTCACCAATGCGCTTGGGCTTGATGAGGACCGCTCGATGTCGTCGGAAACCGGGAATGTGACTGTGGTTCAGTATACGGACGAGGATGGAGTGTCAGAACTTTCAAGTGGCATATAAAAGGTATTTCCACGGGACACATTCCTGATCTGGACCAATGAACCTGATTGTTAAATTCAGCTTTTCCCCCCCGCGTACAGAAGTTCGACTGATTTAACGCTCCTGTTTGCGTATGCTCAGGGCGTTCTGCCAGCCGGATTTTTCGGGATCCAGGAACGATACGAAGCTGATTGGCTCCTCACCGGAGGCCTGCTCCTCCGCCGAAGCAAGGCACTCGGAAAACGTTTCCTCCTCGAACTTCAGCCGCCTGGCGTCCGTTTCCATGCCGAGCAGGCTGGAAAGAAACTGGAAGATGTCCGTCCGGGTGATGATCCCCACGACCTTCGGTCCGTCCACCACCGGAAGCGCCCCGACCTGTCGGTCGTTCATTTTCGCGGCGACTCCTTCGATGGAGGTGTTTCGGGAAATCGTGTACGGATCGGGGGTCATGATATCCGACACCTTCGACACCATAATATCATCAACCCCATCGCCCGGCGTCGGATTCGTTCGGAGCAGGTCCGTGCGACTGACAATGCCCACGAGTTCATCGTCCCCTTCAGACACGGGCAACTGTCGCACACGATTGGACAGAATCCGTTTCCAGGCCTCATCCACCGGGACATCCGGTGAAACCGTGATCGGATCTTCCGTCATAAAATTTTCGACGTACATGGTGTTTTTCCCTGTATTCAAAATAAAATTCATTAAAAAACGTCCGGATCGGTTTTTCGAAGTGCCCCCCGCTCTCCTCCTGTGGTTGGACTGGCGATACGAACGTCTCTCCCTGTGCAACATGCGTTATCCGAAACGATATCCGGGCGCCCTTCGCCACCCGCAGGTAAACGTCACAGCAGTAGACACGCTCATCGAATCGGTGAACCGAAATTCCTGTTTTTCGTCCGTCAGGCAACCGATTGCTATGGGGCTGACGCTCGCGAGCACGCCGTACGGCGAAGCTGAAATCGAAATCAACCAAGCTTGACTGTAAACGATTTCAGCAACTTCATCAAATGTCACGTGATGCTTCCTGATTCATCTTTGGTCTTCACTTCCATCGGGTACTACAGCGGATCCCACGAGGAACGAGTATAACGGCAACGCGGTTCGGATCGGGAAGGGAAGTATGCACCGGCGGGAACCGAATACGGGCCGGGACCAACCGAAATGGGAATCACCTCCTTCCGGGATCGAACGTCGTACGTGGTTTCGTACTCAGTAGATCAGCAGTGGTTTGCTCAATTGCTTCTTTTCGCGCTTGTAGTAGATTTCCGTCACTTCGTTCGGTGTCGCGGAGGGAGCGTGGAGCTCGAGGTGTTTCAGGTCGGACACCGCCCGGCGTGCGGCCGCCGAGGAGAAAAAGACCACGAAGTTCCGTAACTCCTCCGAGACCTCGTCCGTCGCCAGCCCCAGCCGCATCTTCTCCAGGGTTTCCGTTTCGTTTCGAATGAGACGAGTTGCGACGGGCAGGAAGTGATTGAGCTTCAGTCGTCCCGACGCATGGGCCCCGCCGGTGGCGTGCTGGGCCTGATACGCCCGTGGTTCGTTCAACATCTCGCTTATCGCCATGGCTTCGGCCCGGTCCTCCAGAACCATCTTCCGTGCCGCGAGATAGGTGAGTCCAAACTCCAGCTTCACGCGTATGTTCGGGTGTTTTTTCTGATACTCGTCCCCCACCCGCCGAAGTATGTCGAACATGAGAAACTCAGCGGGGTCGGGATAGGCGACGAATACAAGGGTCTTTTGTTCCGGCTCCGGTTCGGCCCGGACGGAAGAGCTCCCCCGGACCAGGACGGTCCCGACAAGAACAATCGCTATGACAAGAATTCTGTTTTTGATCGTCATTGCAGGGTCGTTTCAATGAAAGAGTTTGTCTTCACTTGACCGTCATTCGCACAGCTCCGTCCCGATGGTTCAGTTCCACGTGGAGCATCCCTTCCTCGCCATCCCACGACGTCGAGACCAGGGCACCTGCCGGGCTCACTTCCGCACGCAGACGCGATCCATCCCGGCTTTTAAGGGAAAGGGACGTGTAATTCACTTTGTGATTGTTCAGATGCAGGAAGAGGGAATCGTCCTTCTGTTTCATGACGGCATAGGCATGCCAGTCCACGGTGCCGTTCACGGAGGCCACCGGTCCCTCGGTCAGCTGAAGCTGAAATCGTTGGGGGCCCGCGTTGGGGTCGCGCCGCTCCTCGATTCCGTTCAGGACGATGCCGGTGTCGCCGACGAGCGTTGTATAGGCTTCGCTCTTCGAGGGCTCGTTGAACCGGTTGGCGAATGAAACGGCGTCACGGGGGTGTTCAAGTTCCCAGGGCCGGATTACGTGGTCGAAGTGCTGTCGCTCCTTCTCCGGCAGGTACGAGGGTAAAATCGGCACGAGGTGGTGCCGGCCTGAATCCGGCAGCCACTGGTTCTCGAGGACATGTTCCATTGGAACCGAACGTGTCGGCAACCCGTGCAGCGCCCCGAGAATCCGATTCGGGAAGAACGTCCCGGGGGAACTCGGGGATTTGACGCCGTATCGCCTCTTCGTTGCCAGGGCCACGTCCACCTTTTTCCTCAACTCGTCTCGATCCGGTATGAGATCATGACGGACCATATCCACGAGCAGCGGGGCCATGGCTCGGGTCCACACCGGCCCGTATCCGTTCCAGCCGTCGTGCCATGCACTGACGTAACGGTTTTTGGCCACGGCCTCCAGCCGATATACACATGCGCCGGCGGAGAGGCCCGTGACAAACGGGGCGGTCCAGTTGAGCGGGCGGGTGGTCATTCCGATCTCCCCTTTGGCATTTCGGTCCCAGCTGCTCATGGCCCACGCCGTACCCCACTCGGTTTCCGTGCCAAAGTTGCCGATGCGTCCCGAAAGGTACGGGCCCATGGTGGCAAGGTACCTTGCGATGGGGAATCGCCGGTTGGTCTGTTTCTGCACGGGAAGCATATACTCCGAGTATCGGTCGATCAGATCGTAGAAATCTTTGGAAAGCCAGCTATCGAGGCCAAGGTCCCAGCCAATATTGAGTGTGCCGGCATAACGGCCGTGTACGGCCCCCAGCGTCAGGGCGGGGCGGAGGTATTTTTTGTTAATCCCGTATTCACGAAAGAGAAAACCGATCACGTTGTTCGAATGCCGGTACGCGTGTTCGAGTTTCGGGAGGTTGATTTTCCCGCCTTTACCGAATTTCAGTAAGGTCGGGATGGAAAATTCCTCACCGGGGTTGTACCCGGCCTTCTCCCGGGCAACGATGTCTTCGAGGGTACCCCCTGGCCACTGATCAAGGCCTTCCACGAACCCGGGAGGCATTTTCGTGCCGATGAACAGGGGACGTTCGGGGGAGATGGGACGAACCGGATCCCGACCGGTGTGATCGGTGACGTCCACTTTGAAGCGCCGGGTTTCACTCCAGGGCCCGGGTTTACCGGCGTCGTTCATCCCGCGGACGCGCCAGTGGTACGTTCCCCTGTCGAATTCGCCCTCCGGTCGCAGGAGCTCGACACGTTCCGTCTGTTTTTCGGCGACGACGGTTTCAAACGAATCGTCGCCTGCCACCTGAAGTTCCTGTTTCGCTCCGTCCCCGGAGGCCGTAAACATGACCGCGATATCCGTGAGTTTCTGTCCGTCCAGCGGCCATTTCAGGTCCGGTGCGGCGGGTGTCTTTTCCGTATTCGTGGTTCCGTTCCTGCCGTTTTTTGCTTCGTCCTCCCGGTTCGTCTTCCCGTTCACGGAGGCGTCGAATTTTCCCGACGCTGTCGCGGCAAGCCGGGTGAATCGTTTGTTTATGTCACGTTTCTCTCCTCGAGCAAACACAAAGGAACAGCGAAAATGATCGGTCTCACCGGCTTCCAGTTCCGTCTTTTGTCCGTACAGACGGACCTTCGGGCCAATGCTCGGGGCGAAACGGAAATAGTCAAGGCCGAACGAGGTGCCAATGAATGTCTCGGCGGACAGGTGGAACCCCGCTTTGGTTTCACGGTGAGGCATGTACAATAGTGCGTACCCGGTGGAGGGGTTGTGCCACAGGTGACCGCCGGTGCGATGTGTTTTCTCAACCTGTCCCAATTTTCGGGTAAGCACATCCCCCATCCGGCCGTGGAGGAGGTGCAGGTTGGAAGGGATTTCTCCGGTGCTGTTACCGGTGTTGGTGACACGGACGTCCACGTCCATCCGCCGGCTGTTTTTGTACAGAAAGTAGCGCTGGGTGACCCGGAACGCACGATCCGGGTCGTCCCGCAGCCACAGCCGCCGGGTGCGCTGGATCATGCCCCGTACCGGTCCGGCTTCCGCGTACTGCGTCGTGTCTCCCCTGACGGTGTGAAGCGTCGAAGAAATCAGAAATTGGAATAGCTCCTTCCCCGTGCCTCGCTCGAGAATTTCCACGGAACCGAACGGATGAAATGACATCGGCGTGTCCGGTGGGAATCGGGCGGGGCGCTCCTCGGACGGAAGGCTCGCCGGTGGAAGGTGCCCCCGCAGCCAGCGGTTTTCCAGATTCGGCTCCCCCCATAAGAGCCAGGCACGCTCCTCATCGACGACCTCAGACGCTCGCGCGGAATCCATCTTTTCGATCACTATTCGCTTCGTCTGTTTCGGCGCGAGGGACACCGAGAAGACCAACCAATCGACTTTGCCGTCCCCATCCAGGTCGTCGAGCTGGCTTTCAAGGACCTTTCCCTGTCCGTTGCGAACGCGCAACGCCGACTCGCGAAGATCCTCCGGTAGCTCCGCCGCGGCCACCTCGACCGGCTGGTCGCTTACCCGGTACTCGGTCGGGTTGTGGACCGTCATCTCGAGAGCGTTTGCCGGAACGATTCCTCCCAGCAGGAGGAGCACTGCCCACACGGAAGAGGAAATTCTTTGTCTCATGCTGGATCTCTCAAGTTTGAGGAACAATTTCACGTCAGCATATCCGGTTTTGTGTTCAAAACTGAGCTCCGTCATGCCGGGCTGTTTCAATTATGAAAAGGGACCCGACAGAGACCGGAAGGAAGTAGTCATCCACCGGAAGCCGTTCCAGCGCTGTACTCCCTCCGGTAATCCCGGTTTATTTCTCCATGAAAAGCAGCTTAAAACCGAGCTTCACTCCATTCCCCGAGTTCATCAGCATGGTATGCAGAGGAGGAAGTAGATTCAAGATAAAGATTGGAGCCGAGCTATGGACCGGATTTCAGCACGTCTAACTGTTTCGGGCGACTTTCAACACTGAAACCCATTTTCAAAGAAAACATCCGTTTGTTTACCTCCCAGCCCGCAATACTCACCCAACCAAGAAGAGTGGCCTGACGGCACCGCACTCAAGCAGGTGCGAGTACACAATTTATTGCAGGACCATCGTAAGATGCGAACAACAGATGCGAACAACGAATAATCTGAAGCGAGCGGGACATGCGGGAGATCAAGCGACGGACCGCGTTGGTGTAAATTTTCCCCAATTGGAACAGTTGCAGACGACAGGTTGCGGCTTTGTGCATGGCACAATCCGGGGACCGGGTGATCGGGTATGACTGCCTGGATACGTCGCTAATTGAGGATGATAAAAAGTATAAAACGAACTAAAAATTAGTAATTGGCAGGAGAAAGCCAACACCCACTCAGCAACGTTTACAGAAAGGCGTGACACGATCTGAAACGCGAGCAACTCACCGGGAAATCTGTGGGGTTTGATAAAGCAGAAAACAGATTGATCAACATTTCTCAGGGCCTGGCGACGATCATGGAGGCCGGTCCGTTCAGGGACCGTTTCTCCGCCCCCGAAAAACCGGCTTCCTCCATCCACGACCGGCACTCCTCGAACGTGTAATCGAACCCGTCCGGCGTTTCGATCAGCATGTTCAGACTCATCAGCAGACCGAATGCGTTTTCACGCCGATCGTCGTCGATAACGGTTCCGTAGACGATCAGGGCGCCGTCTTCGGAAACGGCGTCCCGGGCCTTTTCCAGCAGCTGTTTCTTCGTCTCCAGTCCCCAGTCGTGAAGGATGTGTCCCATGACCAGCACGTCGGCGTCCGGTAGTGGATCCTCGAAAAAATTTCCCGCACGAAACGACACGCGGTCCGACATGCCGTGTTCCCCGACAAAACCGTCGAAATATTTTTTCACTTTCGGCAGATCGAACCCGACGGCCCGGAGGTGTTCGTGGTCGGCGGCTAACGTCACGGGAACCACCCCCTCCGACGTTCCAACGTCGCAGACGGTTTCGTGCTGCTCCCAGGGGAAGACCTCCGACATTTCCCGTGCGATTCCCGCGCTGAGCCCGGTCATGGCGGACACGAACTGGCCCAGGCGGTCATCGTCCGAGTAGATCGTATCAAAGAAGTGGTCCTGCACATTTTCCCGCTTGAGTTCGTTCTGGGGTTCCCCGGTCGTAAGCCCCTCGGTCAGATGCGCCCAGAACGGATACAGGCGATCGTTCGTCATCTTAAGGAGGTCCCCGAGATACCCCGTTTTGCCACGAACCAGGAACCGGGCACTGTCCGGGCTGTTTCTGTACAGCCCCTCCTCCCGCTCGAGAAACCCGAGTGCGACAAGCGCGTCCAGAAAATCACCGGAACTTCTCCGGTGGAGTCCGAGGCGATCTTCCAGTTCCGCCCTGGAAAGTGATGCTCCGTCGAGTGCGGTAAACAGATCCAGTTCCACCGCGCTCAGAAGCGTCTTCGAAGCAAAAAATCCGAACCCCGTCTCCATAATACGATCCGGTCCGATTTCTTCGCTCATGTTTTACCCCCGACAACAGTGAAAACACACTTCATGAAATCCGAAAACCGCTCCGTCAATCTCGTATTTGATCCCTTGTCCTATTCCAACTTACGGGCGTCAACTGCCATTACGAACATATACGCTGTATATTTCGTCGAGCCGACCGATGCCTTTTATGAGGGGGACCCTCGTTTTTGCGCTCACACACTTCGTTCTTCCGGGCCCACGTATTTCGAACCGGGGCGGATGAGCACATTATCGGACTGTTGTTCGATCACGTGGGCCGACCAGCCGGTGACCCGGCTCATGACGAAGATGGGGGTGAACAGGTTGATGTCGAACCCCATCGAGTAGTAGGTTGGGCCGGCGGGGAAATCAAGGTTCGGGGGAATGCCCGTCTCTTCCTCCATTGTGTCCCGGACCTCCTGCGCGATCTCGATCCACGTACGCGTTTTCGAGTCGGCGACCGTTCGCAGGCACTGATTCATAATCGGCACCCTGGAATCCCCTTCGGTATAAATACGGTGGCCGAACCCCATGATCACGTCTCCACGGTCGAGTTTCTGCCGGACCCACTCGGCGGGTTTCCGGTCGGACGATTCGATCTCCAGCAGCATCTCCATAACGGCTTCGTTTGCCCCGCCGTGAAGTTTTCCCTTGAGGGCTGCGATCCCGCCCGTGACGGCCCCATAGTAGTCGGAGAGCGTCGAGGCAATGACCCGCGACGTAAAGGTGGAAGCATTGAATCCGTGTTCCGCGTACAGGATGAGCGAGGTGTCGAAGGCGTTGACGACCTCTTTGGAGGGGACCTCACCGAAGACCATGTGAAAGAAATTCGCGGCGAAGCCGAGTTCCGGATCCGGGGGGATCGGTGCCTTATCCCTGCGCCGTCTGTTGTCCGCGGCAATGACCGTCGGAAGCTTTGCTACCGTCTCCACGGCAAGTTCCCGGATGTCGGACGGCTCCGCCTCGAACGCGTCCGGGTTGCCGGCCCCTTCGAAACTTGTAAACGTTCGAAGCACGTCCATTGGAGAGGCCTCTCCGGAGAGACGGGAGAGGACGTCATGAAACTCATCGCTGATCGATCGAGCCGATTGCTCCCGCTCCCGGAAGTCCGCAAGCTGAGAGCGGTCCGGTAACTCCCCGTAAATCAAAAGGTACGCAACGTCCTCAAACTGACGCTTTTCGGCCAGTTCATCAACGGGATACCCTCGGTAAAAGAGCCGCTGATGTTCGGTGTCAACATCCGAAACAGCGGTTTCGTCGGCGATCACCCCTTTGAGTCCTTTCTGTATCTTTTGTTCAGTCATTGTTGAGTGAGAAGTTGTAAACGCTGTTGTCAAACTGATTATATCGCGAGTACTGTATGAGATCGTAGAGTTCGGACCGGGTCTGCATGTCGTCGAGCAACGACTTCTGATTCCCTTCCTTTTTGATGGTCTCGAAACTTTCCCGAACGGTTTTCATCGCCAGGCGGAGACTCGTCACCGGATAAATGACAAGATCATAGCCAAGCGAATCCAGCGTGGAGACGTCGAGTAGTGGCGATTTTCCGAATTCCGTCATGTTCGCCAGGAGGGGCACCTCAAACGCCGAACCGAAGGTCTCGAATTCATCCTCGGTTTTCAATCCTTCGGGGAACAACCCGTCCGCTCCGGCGTCGATATATGCTTCGGCGCGTTCCAGGGCACGTTCCATGCCTTCCACGCTTCGGGCGTCCGTGCGGGCGATCAGAAAAAAGTGCTCATCCCGGCGAGCGTCGACGGCGGCCCGTATTTTCTGAACCATTTTTTCTTCGGGGATAAGCGTCTTGTTGTCGAGGTGGCCGCAGCGCTTTGGGTTGACCTGATCCTCCATATGGCAACCGGCGAGTCCATGTTCTTCGAGCTCCTGAATGGTGCGGGCCGTGTTCAGTGCTTCCCCAAACCCCGTGTCGACGTCGATAATCGACGGCAGGTTCGTCACCCGGGCAATCTGGCGTCCCCGTTCCATGACCTCCTTCATCGACGTCAGTCCGACGTCGGGCAGGCCGAGGTCCGCCGAAAGCACGGCCCCTGAAATATAGATGCCTTCAAATTCCTGTTCCTCGAACAACATGGAAATCAGCGGTGAAAACGCCCCCGGAAACCGCAGTATCCCTTCCTGTTCGAGCCCGGTTCTCAGATGTTTTCGCTTTTCTGCTGGAGAGGTTTCGACGAATAACATAATAGACCCCATTCGAAAAAGGGGTGTGCACTCAGTGAGCCATCAGCGAGTCCTTCTGCACGGAGTTCTGCCGGA
>CAYXQY010000110.1:0-12765 GCA_964466525.1 uncultured Planctomycetia bacterium | reverse complement strand
CTCGGTTCGCTGACGTTGCGGGGGGTTTTTCAGCAGCCTCTTAGTGGTTCTCCCTCCTACATTTTCAATAGCGCCAGACTGAGAATCGCAAACACAGTCGCTACAATCCAGAACCGCACCACCACTTTCGGTTCTTCCCATCCCTCAAATTCAAAATGATGATGAACAGGGGCAATGTTAAATATTCGCTTGCCCCAGCACTGAAACGAAATTATTTGTAGGATGACGGAGACGGCTTCGAGGACGAATACACCACCTGTAATAACCAGGACAAGTTCCTGTTTCGTAATGACGGCAGCGATTCCGATCAATCCCCCAACCGGTAACGAACCCGTATTTCCCATAAACACCTGCGCCGGATGACAGTTGTACCACAGAAATCCCATACCTCCTCCCACGAATGCCGTCATGATAATTGATATTTCACCCGCTCCCAGGACCATTGGAATATTGAGATATCCCGAGAAATCCTGGCGGCCCGTCACATAAGCGATCACGGCGTATACGAGCGCAACGATGATTGACAGTCCAATTGCGAGCCCGTCGAGCCCATCCGATAAATTAACGGCATTGGAAGTGGAGACAATTACGATCATCACAGCCACTGGATAAAAGCTTCCTATATTCACCATTCTTGAGAGCAACGGAACATACAGTTTCGTAAGTTCCGGCTGATGCTCACCGAAATACATGTACAGCGCCACCCCCCCACCCAATCCGATCAAACATTGAAAATATAGTTTTACAGGAGGTCGTATTCCGTGCTTTTCGTCGCTCTGCAACTTGACCCAGTCATCCACAAAACCAAGGAGCCACATCGATAGGGTGACACCAAGAGCGATCAGGACGATTGCCCGGGTCAGATCGACAAATAGAAGGACGGAAATCACAACTCCGCCGATCATGAAGAGCCCCCCCATCGACGGGGTTCTGTTCTTGGATTCGTGTAGTTCGGCGAGTTTTTCACTGTTCACCTTATCCGTTCGTTCCCGGAACTGCGCCTCCTTCAGCCACCTGATTAAATATCCCCCGAGCACAGCGGCAACGAAAAATGCCATGACCGACGCAAGTGCCGCTCGAAACGTAATGAACTGAAATGCCGAAAAAACAGATAGATTGTTAAAAAGATGGTAAAACATCTGAGTGGCTCACTCCGCTTCCTGTTCAATGAATGACCACAGGTTGTTTCCTGTTTTTCTTCACGAGAGTCGTTGCACCTGTCACCGGCTGTGCCCTATTTCCAGCCGGGATCACCTTTGTCGGTCCCTCATGCAGTGGCTGCCAAAACCCCCGCTTCGTCCGTCCGTGCGCAATCGGGGTATGGAGCAGCGGGTTTTCGGGAGCCACGAGGTCACCGTGTATTCCTACAGCACGAAATTCGTACAATCCTGCTTGCTCCACCGTATCTTGTTTGAACGAAAGGAGTTGAACGAATAACTGCTGTAAAATATTATCGTCCGTGCAATTTCGGCTATTTTCTTTCGAAACCCTCCTGTCGCGGTCGTTGTGAGGGGTTTTCCGCAATTTCTCGCCGTGCTCGGCTCTTAGATCAACCGTGAGACGGATCCGTGTCGATGTCGAATTTATCAATCTTGTACCGAAGAGATCGGAAACTGATACCCAGGTAATCCGCCGCGTCCGTAATCTTGTAGTTGGTCCTGTCCAGGGCTGATCGAATATAGTCCTTCTCAATCTGTTCCAGCTCTTTTTCAAGGTCAATCCCCTGATCGGATACATGGTTTTCCGGGGCGGTGCGTCGATCGAGTTTGTCCTGTTGAAACAACAGATCCGGCCCAATTTGTTCCCCGTCACACAGTGCAACTGCCCGTCGAACCGCATTCTTCAGTTCCCGAACGTTTCCAGGCCAGTTGTACGACATGAGTTCATTCTTGGCTTCCTCTGTAAAACCATCAATACGGGATCCCACCTGTTCCGCGTATTCATTGAGGAAATGGCCGGCCAGAAGCAGGATATCCTCCCCACGTTCACGAAGCGGCGGCAATGTAAGATGGATCACGTTCAAACGATAGTAGAGGTCCTCACGAAATTCTCCGCGCTCGACCATCTCCTCGATATTTTTGTTCGTGGCCGCGATGAACCGGGTGTTGATTCGTTCCTTTTTCACCCCCCCTACCGGCTTGAATTCGCTGTTTTCGAGGACCCGGAGTAGTTTTACCTGCATGTCCGGGGGCATTTCACCGATTTCATCCAGGAGCAGCGTTCCTTCGTCCGCAGCAGATAGAACGCCCTGTTTGTCCTCGTGAGCACCGGTAAACGCCCCTTTTTTATGTCCGAAAAGTTCACTTTCAAGCAGTGATTCCGAAAACGCTCCACAGTTCATGCTGAGAAATGGGTTCTGCTTTCGTGGAGACATGTGGTGAATTGACCGAGCCACAAGCTCTTTTCCACTTCCACTCTCTCCGGAAATAAGAACTGTTACATTGGAAGAAGCCACCTTGTGAACTGTTTTCCGGATTTTTTTCAGGGATTTTGAATCCCCGATAAGGTGTTTAAAAATGGGGGCCTGCCCCTCCCGTGGTTGACCATCCACGCGCTTCGATTCGATCGCACACCGAATACCGGTTCGGATTTCGTCGTTATCAAATGGTTTCCGGAAATAATCGAATGCCCCCCGACGCATGGCTCGAACCGTGCTTTCCCGTGTCGAATACGCCGTAATCATAAGGACACGACAGGAGCGATCCTCCGATTTGTAGTGTTCAAGCAGCTCAATTCCACTGGCGTCCTGAAGTTTGATATCCTGCAGGACTACGTCGTATTTGCCGGACCCAAACTTTTCGATCGCAGCGGAGCCCGTCATCGCCGTATCCACGGCGTAGCCTTCTTCCTCAAGAATCATCTCCAGCAGATCACAGATGCTCTCCTCGTCATCAACCACCAGCACTGATCCGCCGTCGGAATGACGCTGCTCCGGGCCCTCCGTTTGATTACTCATATCCGTTCCTCAAATTGGCTTCAAACGAAACTTCTTCAGTGATTCGAGTGCTTCAACCTAATCGGGATGGAACACCTCCTCCCTCCTCTCGCACACTTCGCACACGAACACCGGAAGACCCATCCTCCCACCTCGTCACTCGCTCCACCCGATCCTCCGAAATGACTTCGTAAGTTTTTCTGTTATCGTCAAGATACGGAAAATACCGCCCTTCGATATCTCGATACAGATCCACGTTCATCAGGGATTGACCCGATACCTCCTTGTTTCGCCTGACCATCTCCAGCGAACCATTTTGTTTCACCACATTGAACAGACCGTCCCCCGTTTTAAATCCCACGTACGCCGAGTCGGACTCACGCATGTAAACGTCTGCTTTCACCGGAAACGTACCGTTCGTGGTCCTCTCGAACAGCTGATTTTCTTTTACATGAAACGTCTTGCCGTGGATCGCGATCGGAAACTCCGAAATAAAGCGATCGGGACAATGGGTGAGGACCAGTTCGGAACACTCAAGTCCTCGTAAGGAGGCATAGTCCGTATGAACTGGATCCCCGGGTGGCCCGCAATCGTGTATGACCACTGCGTCCCTGTAGAAGTTGCGGGCATTCCTGTATCGCTGTTCACTCCATTGTTTTTGAATAAGGTCATTGATGTCGGCCTGCAGAACGCGGGAGGATTGAAATTCCTGTTTGGAGATGTTTCGAAACGTCATGTCCTGTGTTTCGAACGTAAGCCGTTTCCAGAGATCGGGGTCATAGACTGTATCCGAGCTAAATACCACGCGTTCGTCAGGGGTGTTGATTTCGATGCCGATTGTTGGAGGGCCGTGCCAGACCGGATCCTTGACCGGGGTGATGGTAACTGAGTTTGTACTTGACTCATGCCGGACGGGCTGCCAATCCTGCTGATAGAACACGTCGGAGTGGAACGAGTAATACTGACGCGGCTCAACCCACATTGACGTTTCCGGATCTCGAAAGAGCATCCGGGGTCGGCTGGCTTGATTCTGCCCTTTTACAATGACCTTCGCCCGGTCCGGCGACACGGGCTCCCCGTCATGAGTCACCACGGTCCATTTCCCGTCCCCGGTTTCACCGTCAGCTTCCACGATTCGGTATTTCGGTGACGGTCCGAATGGTACCTGGTTAACGAAGTCACGGTACGGGACCTCGATAACTCGACAGGAATCCGAACTGAGCGTTCGTTCGAGAGCCCCGCGGCTATCACTCATGAATTCTTTATGGATTGGATCCGTCGTAATGAGGTTCAGTCGTCGATCACCTGTCACCTTGTACTTGAGGTAAAGTGCGAGGTCCGTAAACCAGCGTTTGTGATCCTGATGGGAATGCGTGGCAAATAGACCGTTTATCTTTTCAATATGATGATGCGGTATATGTTCAAAGATCGGCGCCCCACAATCCACGAGGTAGTGATATCCACACACGTTCAGGTGATAGGAAATACTCTGTCCGTATTTCGAAAAAGGACGGCCCTCCCCGATGATATCGATCAGGATACCTGTTTCAGGAACAGATTCCTCATCGCCATCCTTTTTTCCCATGTAAATATTTAACATGGATGAAAGCGGCTAATTGGAAATGTACCGGCGTCGATCAGAAAATCGTCTCGTCCTTATAGACGGTGGAGTCTTGCTGAACGTCCGTTTCCTCATTTCCATTTGTCCCGGACGGATCTTCCCTGTGAGCAGTGGTCCATGGGAAATGGTCCGGAAACACGGAGTGGATGTAATCCCGTAATTTTTCGTTCGTCGGGCCAAATCCGGGATCATACATGAACCGTTCAAGATCGTATGCAAGTTTCCCAGCCCGCTGATACCGATCCTCGGGAGATCGATTCAACAACTTCATCACGATCTGGTTCAAACGCTCCGGAATGTCCCCCGCTTCCTGCCGGGGAGGAGGGATCTTTTCTTCCAGTACCCGCTGAAGGACGACATCCGTTTCCGGTCCGTCAAACAGACGGTCCTGAGTCAACAACTCATAGAATACAACCCCCAGTGAAAACAGATCCGAACGTCCGTCTGTTTCTTCGAACTCCGCCTGTTCGGGGGACATATACGGGGCCTTCCCCATCAGGAATTCCTCATCCCGGTCAAGCATCATGTTCTGGGCTTTTGCAATGCCAAAATCCGCTAACTTGACCACCCCTTCCGAACTGATCATGATATTTTTCGGGCACACGTCCCGGTGCACGACATTCAAACAGTTCCCGTTCTGATCCTTTTTCGTGTGCGCGTATTCAAGAGCTCTCGCAACCTTTGTAATGATGAAAGCGGAAAGCTCATACGGAATCTGACGATTTTTCAGGAGGTGACGTTTGATGAAATCCTTCAGCGTAATTCCACGCACAAGTTCCATTGAGATGTAATAAAGATCTTCAATCTGGTCCAGATGATAGATCTGTACGATGTTCACGTGAACAAGATCCGCCACCAGCTTCGCTTCCCGTACAAACATGTTCACAAAATTGTTCCGGTCCGTAAGTTCCTGACTGATGGTTTTAATCGCCACACGTTTTTCGAACCCCTCCACCCCATGGCGTATTGCTTCGAACACTTTTCCCATGCCACCGGAGGCAATTTCCTGTAGGAGTTCGTAAGATGTATGCTCCCGAAACAGTTTATAATGGCCCAGCTCCTCGCTGCTCACCACTTGGGCTCCGTTGCAACAGGAACAACTCGTACGGACACGTTAACAGCACTGCCCCCCGTTTCGTTTTGCGTTACAAATCGAGCGTTTCTGTAATTTTCGTTTTTACAAGAAGTCGTTAGACGTAAGGTCCCGCACCAGATCGTAATGTATCTTAATTCATGAACAACCGGAAGTACAGTCTGGGGGTAATGGTTCACCTATTCGTGAAGAGTCCGGGATCGGCGGCGTCCCCGCAGGCAGATATCAATTTTAACTTTTCTCTCGGAACGAATAGGTGAGCGATTACGTTTGGGGGATTCAAAAAATTCCTGGTGCGATTTGTTCAAAGGGTAATTACTCACCAATTTGTGAAGAATCCGGGAGCGCCGGCATCCCTGCCCAATGGCTCAGCTAACTGATCAGATGTATGATTAAGGTAAATCAACCCTTATAAAGAGGGTAGAACTTAAGCACGAAGAGGTGGTTCACGAAATTGAATATCGGTTCTCATCAGACTGATGTCCGTTAAAAGTGAGTTAGCCGAGTGCCATTCGGCATCTCTGCCGGCAAAATAAAGTAGAAACCTTCTTTCGTCGGAACAAATAGGTGAATCTTTACATTCAAAGGTTTATATTTGCCTATTTACTCGGTTCCGCCTCGTTCTTCGATCCTTTTAATCGGAGGGATGCTTTGAACTTACGAAACGCGTCCTGAACGGCCGGCAGGTGACCGAACCGTTCCGCGTGCAGGGTAATGTCATAATAGTGTTCTTTGATCATCGCCCCAATAAACCACCGGCGTCGACTGACCCCGGACGTATTCATGGTTCGCACTTTCATAATAAACGATTTCGAACCGAGACCGGAAAACCGCCGCTGCTCCTTTCGAACGGCCCGAACGGTTTTCGCATCCCGGTTGAGGGACTGAAATTTCGCGTCTGCATATGCCCAGATATCACGGGAGGGTTCAACGGTTATATCCGTCCCAGGAACCGTTTCGCCGGGGGCAATTTGTTTCATTTCCACACTGTTCATCTGGGTTTTCTTCCGGCGGTATCGAATGGAGTTCCGGTCCCGTATGGCGTCCCAGGACGGGGGGACACGGTACGCGATGTCATGGAATGAGGCTTCGATCCAGTTTTCGTCCTGTTCCTCGTCGGTGGACTGACAGGATACTACCAGACAGACCCCCCCCAGCAGCGCAACAAGAAGAAGAAATTGTAACTGAACGCCTGTCCGCATGGGTCCGGTTCTGTACGTTAAAAAATAATTCTGTCAGAACGAGTATCCGAGCGTCGTGACAAATCGCAGGTCCTGCTCTTCCGTTCCGGGAACGGGGTCCGAATCGTAAATCTGCTCGCCATAAAGGTTCAGTGACCAGTTTCCCACGAGAGCAATCTTCAGTTCGACGGACGCCTCCTGACGATACTCCCCCGAATCAGTTATGCTTGGGAACAGTTTGAGGTCCTGGCGAAGTGTTATACGTTCGTTTAGCTTTGTTCGGAAACTCTCACCGATCAGCACAAACATCTCCGTCTCATCGTCCGAGCCGTCTCGTTTCTCAAACCGGTATGACGGTCCACTACGCACCTTCAACTCCGACGGAGAAGTCACAAGAAATTCCACACCCACTCCTCCCGCCGTATCGATGAAATAATCCAGGTCCCGAACATCGTCGTATCCTACGGTCAGGTCATTGAACAGGAACGCACGCGAATTCAACGAATAGTTCAGCTGATTCTCAAGATCACCGCGATCCTCCGTCGTCTCATCCTCCGAGTTCGCATAATTGAACTGTGCACTCGTTTCATTGTTAATCGGCTTGCGGTTATACGCAACCCGTCCCCTTGCGTAAAAATCATCCTCGTTGGAATTCCCTCGTTTAATCGTATACCCCAGGTTCATCTCACCGCTCCAGTACGCCGGTCCGGACATCGGAATTTCCTTTCCCGGCGGAAGTCCCGCGTACCGTTTTTCCACAGTTTCGATCTGTTCGATATTGTCTTCCAGAAGTACGACCTCCCCTCCATTTTCAATGTCGAGCACAAGCTGCTGTTTCGATCGACTCACGACCCGACCGGTCAGGCTATCGGAGTTGGGTAACGTCACCTTT
Organism: uncultured Planctomycetia bacterium; assembly: GCA_964466525.1. GTDB lineage: Bacteria > Planctomycetota > MHYJ01 > CAYXQY01 > CAYXQY01 > CAYXQY01. Next base: position 5,043 of record CAYXQY010000110.1, on the reverse strand, counting down.
GTCCTGACGAGGACAAAACTCTCAATGTCTGAGCGCTCAACCGTCTTCCGCTCCCCCTCCCGAAGTTCGATAACGACCTGCTGATCGGTACGTTCAATGACGGTTCCTTTGAGTGTTTTCCCGCTGTATAATTCGATTTCATCCGCAGTGCCCGGAGATAGAAACAGGCTCGTCAGCACCAGAACGGTGAAGACCTGCACATAACACGGTCGTACAGATTCAGTTTTTCTCACCGGCTCGTCGATCAAAAATTAATATGAAATGATCAAGTGCAATGACAGTGAATTGGTCTGAACGAAGAATGAAAAATCGGCTGAAAAGCAACTTGTTGTTTGAATTCCGGAAAACCGGCAAAAATTGGTGGGCATACCAGGAGCCTGGCGGTAACGTACACTTCTCCATAGGAGGCTGCTGAAAAACCCCCGCTTCGTCAGTAAAATGCAATTCTGATCTCCATAATGCGCCGATTCGCAGGCGATGTTGAAAGCGCATCGGCGAGAAGACGCAATCGACCAGAGACTCAAATTGCATTCTATCTCCTTGAGACGAAACGAGTTACGCCGAATAGCTTTGTCAAACATATTCAAATCGCAACATTTCGTTGCTATTTGAAATGAACAATTACTACGTAATCCCCTCATCGATGCACTGACGGCATCTACTGCGGCGGACGCCGTGCTCTTCGAAGCAACTCGTTTCGCTGACGTTGCGGGGGGGTTTTTCAGCAGCCTCCTGGACCGGCTTATCGTTCCATGCCCCGAAGGCTTGACGTATCGAAGAATTGTGAATATAATAACTAATTCAATTTGCCTTATCAACAGATTGTTCTCATTTCAGCGACCGGGTCTGATGTTGTCCGGGGATCGAAACGGATTCCCTGATCGTTCCCGGGCCTACAACTGTTCGCCAGATGTGAATTCAACACAGTCGATCACACGTTTCAATTCTTCTTCATGGACCTACGATGACAGCTGATACCAGTACGGAACGCCCTTCCACGGATATATTATTTAACGAACAGCTCACGGCGGATGATATCCGATCGCTCAGTGACCGAATTCGAGAGGACGAAGAGCTTCGGTCCGAAGTAAATAAGGTCTACAAGGAATTCCAGGAATATCATACGAAATTTTCGAGCGACAATCGTGCCATCGTTCGAAAAGCGACCATCGGATGGATTCTTGGGAACTCCCTAGAAGCCGTCGAACTCCTTGAGGGGGTGAAGCCCAGCCGGGAAGCAAAAGTGGTTCTTGGCCTTTCACATAAAGAACTCGGAAATTACCATATCGCCCTTGACCTGCTTGAAGACGTATACGAACAGGTGAAAGAACAGGAAGATTCGAAGGGATACCTGCTCTCGGACCTGGTGGGATGTCAGCTTCAGTTAAACCGACTTGAAGAGGCAAAGGAACTCGTTGAAAACGAAAAGGAAGCGTTCGAATCCAACCCGAACATCCCGTATCTCGAAGGATTTATTCAGGAGCTGGAAGGACGTCCCGGGGATGCGCTTGCTAAATATCAGGACGCACTCCGGATGGACGAAAACCATATCCCCACCCTGTTCCGAAAGGCGGTTCTGATTGATCGACAGGCGGATCGTCTGATGAACTCGGAACAGGAGCCGGAGGAATACGCTCGGTCCATCTACGAAAAAATAATGGACCTGACGCCTTCGTACGAAGGCCCGATCATGAACCTTGGTATCCTGTATGAAGATCAGGAGGAGTACGAGAGTGCCCAGGAATGCTACCAGATGGTGCTCAACGAACAGCCGGATGATGAAATTGCTGAAATGTACCACGGCGACGCGAAAGCGTCCATGAACCTGAGCTTCCAGGAAGAACAAATGCGTGAGCGACTCGACGTCGGTCGGGTTCTTAATAAATCCCTCTCCGAATTTGACTTTCCTCAGCGAATCATGGACGCGTTCGATCAGTTGAAGGTCGAAACGCTCGGGGATCTGATTCAGTGCAGCGAGGAACAGCTCCTGGCCTGCAACAATTTCGGTCAGTACTCGCTCGATCGGGTGAAGAACTTCCTCGACGAACACGACCTGTCCCTTTCACAGAAAAACCGAAGCAAAGTTACGCTCAAGCCGGGCCCGCCGCCGGAAGAGGTGGACGATATTCTCCGCAAACAGATCGAGGAATTCGACTGGTCCGCAAGAAGCAAGCGGGCCATGAAACGCCTTTCCATTTTCACGGTGAAGGACCTCGTGGAGCACACGGAAGAAGAGCTCCTGGACTGTCGGAACTTCGGGGAGACGTCCCTTCAGGAAGTGAAAGATACGCTGTCCGAACTCGGCCTCAGTCTCAAAGACAACGAGGAGTAACGACGTTTAACGTACAGCATCCGGTAGCCTGCCGAATGCGAACGAACCGGCAGGCTGTTAATCAGTGTGAATCAGGGGTTGACCTGGGCTCCGTTTGTCGGCTGTCCCGATTGCACGAACCGAACCGTTTTTCATCCCTTCATCGGAGGTCGTCATTATCGTTGAGAGGGAAATCCGGGATTGACCAACGCAGGAATTCCATGTAACATGTGTTCCGGTCAAACCCAATCACTTCTTTTTCCGTCAACACCCATGCCATGAGTGATTCAATGACCGAAAATCGGCGTGATGCCCGCGTCGTGGACATCGGGGGGGTCAAAATTGGTGGCGACCACCCCATTGCTGTACAATCCATGACCACGAATAAGACGGAGGACGTGGACGCCACGGTTCGGGAGATCCATGAACTGGAGGACGCGGGGTGTGAAATTGTCCGTGTGGCTGTTCCGCACAATCGTGCCGTGCGGTCGATTCCGGATATCAAAGAACGGATCGATATCCCGTTGATTGCGGACATCCACTTCAATCCCCGGATCGCCAAGTTCGTACTGGACATGCCGATTGACAAAATTCGGATCAACCCGGGCAACATTGGCGGCCCGGAAAACATGAGGGAAGTTGTGGATAAAACCCGGGAAAAAGGAATACCGATGCGCATCGGGGTGAACTCCGGTTCCGTTCAGGATGATCTGCTCGAGAAATACGGGTACCCCAGCCCGGACGCCATGGTGGAAAGTGCCCTCAAATACGTCGAAATATGTGAGGAGCAGGGGTATCGAGACCTGGTGATTTCGGTCAAATCCACGGAGGTCGAAACCTGCCTCGAGGCCAATCGACGGGTGGCCGAACAAACCCCCTACCCCATCCACCTGGGGGTTACGGAAGCGGGTTCCAGGTTCTACGGCTCGATCAAGTCAACCGCCGGACTCGCCCCGCTTCTCATGGATGGAATCGGAGACACGATCCGAATTTCGCTGGCTGAGGATCCGGTCGAGGAGATCGAGGCGTGTTATGCTATTCTCAAAGCGACGAAACGCCGCGTGACGGAACCGGAAGTTGTCGCCTGTCCAACGTGCGGACGCATTAACATCGACCTGGAATCGCTCGTGGAGGACGTGGAACAGCAACTCGAGCAGGAAGGCATCAAGGACGCGATTCGCATCAGCGTCCTCGGCTGTGCCGTCAACGGACCCGGGGAAGCACAGGAGGCGGACATCGGTGTGGCCGGACAGGGAGGGCGAGGAATGATATATCGTGATGGTGAGGAAGTTCGCCAGGTAAAAGAGGATCAACTCGTGGACGCATTACTCGAAGAGGTGGAAAAACTGAAGAATGAACGAGACACACAGGAAGAAACGCTCTGAACGACGGATTGCCGGGCGAACCCGTGACGTTAGTGAATCCAAAACTGTAGCGATTAGCAACCTGGCCGGTCAACTTGCTCGAGAGGGAAAAGACGTGATTTCGCTGAGCGTGGGTGAACCGGACTTCGACACCCCCCGCGCCGTTCGCGAGGCCATCAAACAGGCTACGGACCAGGGAAAAACGAAATACACGGACTCCGCCGGCATCCCTCCTCTGCGGGACGAACTGTCCGACAAATTCCGTACGGACAACGACGTGTCGTATTCCCCCGATCAGATCGTTGTCACGAGTGGAGCGAAACATGCCGTCTACCTGTCCCTGCAGGCCGTACTTGACCCGGGAGATAAGGTGCTTATGCCTTCGCCCTACTGGGTCAGTTACCCGGAAATGGTGAAGTCCCTGGGCGCCGTTCCGCGCGTTATTGAAACGACCCTGAACAACAATTACAGGATCACCCCCGAACAGGTCCGTGAACATGGTTCCGACGCGGAGTTACTGATCCTGAATTCCCCCGCAAACCCCACCGGAGCCGTGTATTCCCCGGACCGGATCCGGGCGATTACGGAGGAGGCGCTACGGCAGGACCTCTACGTGCTTTCGGATGAAATCTACGAGGAGTTTATCTACGGGGACGTTGACTCGCTCTCCCCCGCTTCGCTGGGAGACGTCGCATACAGGAACACCATCACAATCAACGGGTTTTCGAAAGCGTACGCCATGACGGGGCTCCGGGTGGGATACGTGGCCGGACCGGAGGATCTGATTCAGGCCATCGGAAAGCTCCAGACCCATACAACCACGCATGCCTCGTCCGTCGCGCAATGGGGAGCGCTCAAGGCGCTGGACGTTTCTGACAGAACACTTCGTGAGAATCGTGTCACGTTTCAAAACCGGCGGGATCTTGTCGCGAACGCCCTGGAGAACATGAAAAACGTAAACGTGTCCGTTCCGGCGGGGGCCTTCTATATCTTTCCTGACATTTCCGGCCTGTACGAAGGGCGGTACGATACGTCGGATGACGAAGCGAGTGTGGAATTCTGTCGGGACCTTCTTGAGGAAACCGGCCTCGCGCTCGTCCCGGGCACGGCCTTCGGAGCCGATGGGGGCGTCCGTATTTCGTACGCGGCGTCAACGGAAGCACTTCAGGACGGCATGGACCGCCTGAAAGGCTTCATTTACGACCTTTCCTGAGCGAGGAGTCGTTTCTACGGCGACCTGACGTTCACGAGGGTTTCAACAGGTTCGATCGAGGAGGCTGCTGAAAAACCCCCGCTTCGTCAGTAAAATGCATTTCTGATCTCCGTAGTGCGCGGATTCGCAGGCGATGCCGAAAGTGCATCGGCGAG
>CAYXQY010000109.1:0-12889 GCA_964466525.1 uncultured Planctomycetia bacterium | reverse complement strand
TTGGGCCCGGTAGAAACTTGGGGCACTGACGAATGGTTGATTTACGAAGAATCCAAAGAGAAAAATGAGATGCCAGTCAACATTAATAATGAAGATTTTTTCAAAAACCAACCTAAAAGCAAACACGAAGAAGTCTCATCTCACTTAACCGATTATCGTGGAAACAACCTGCAAGGATATATTAAGAACCTTGAAGAAGATACCAAAAACTTTAAAAACTATATCAAAAAGGTTGAAAAGGAAAACAAAGTTCTTTATATATGTATCTGGATTGCTGTTACTGCTAGTTTTCTAATGTTGAAAATGGTGTTAGTATGAGAAAATATTTTGTTTTCGATTGCGAAACCGGTGGCGTAAGAGAAGATAAGGATAGCCTGTTATCACTTGCCGGCGTCCTTTTAGATTACAATCTCAATGAAATTGATAGTATCAATTTGTTTATAAAACCAGACGATGGAAGATATAAAGTCACTGCTCGGGCAATGGAAATTAACAATATCTACCTTGTAGAGCACAACAAAAAAGCTATACCGATAACACAAGCAGCAGACGAGTTACAAAATTTCCTTTGCACTCACACGGTTATGGGGAAGCTAATCCCGGTTGGACACAATGTAGATTTTGACATTCGTTTCACGAGATATCATCTGTTCCCGGAACCAGAAACAGATGTGCCCGGACAATTCTTGAATAAACGACACACTTGGGATAATCTCTTCACAAAAAGAAGTTTGGATACAGCGTCAACAGCACGCTTCCTTCAACTAACTGGTTTTCTTCCAAATGAAGATGAGTTAGACTGTTCTTTGCGGTCGCTGGCAGAATTTTTTGGCTTGTTGGACAACCCAACAAATCTACATAATGCCGAATACGATGCCAGGCTGACTTGCAATGTTTTGAGAAAATTGAAGCAATTGGCTGAGGAGTTATAATATGCGTTATTTGCTTGATGTCGACCAGAGAATCCACCCAGGAAAAATAGAAGAAGCTTGGGACTTGCCTGCCTATATTACCTTTACAGGCAGTTTCAATGAAAAGAGTGCTCGGGAGTTTCGCCTCGAATTAGAAAGAACGGAACTTCATGCAAAGCGCTCAAAGCAAGATATTATACCGGTGGTGATTGATTCGTATGGCGGCGATGTGTATGCACTTATGTCTATGATTGATGCAATGGAACAGTGTGAGTTGCCTATTGCTACAATTGTTGAAGGCAAGGCAATGAGCTGCGGTGCAATTCTATTCACATGCGGCACAGAAGGATATAGGTATGTTGGGCCGAATGCCACAATCATGATACACGATGTTTCCTCGCTTACTTTTGGCAAAGAACCCGAAATTAGAGCAGATGCAGAAGAATCAACTCGGTTGAACGAAAAGGTTTATGCCATTATGGCACGAAATTGTGGTCACGACGACCCCAAATATTTCTATAATAAAATCACCGAAAAAAGAGGCGCTGATTGGTTTATCACTCCGGAAGAAGCCAAATGGCACAATATAGCCAATCAGGTGAAAGTGCCTACGATGAAGATTACAGCCTCACTGAATTTCAGATTCGAATAATTTTCCAATAATTCCAGAGTCTGGAATTGCTTCGAAAAACCCCTTAATGTGTGCTATATTAAAGATATGGCAAGGGTTAAGACCATCGTAGTTGGAGATGTACATGGCATGCTCCAAGAGTTAAGGGAATTGGTTGAATTGGCTGAGTATGAGCCAAGCCAGCATCGTCTAATTCTTGCCGGCGATTTGGTTGATAGAGGCCCTGAATCAATCGGAGTCATCCGTTATGCTCGTGATATGAACGCAGAAATCATTCAGGGCAACCATGATGACAAGTATGTCCGCTATAGGAAACACGAAAGAAAAAAGCTTCACAATAGACATTACAAAAACCCCATGAAGATGAAGTCTTATCGACTTAGAATTTATGAGAAAATGTCTAGTGAAGATATGGATTATCTGGAAAACGCTCCTTATGTAATTCCGCTTTGGGAATACAACGCAGTTGTCGTGCATGGAGGCGTAATGCCTGGTAGGCCTCCACACAGGCAAAACAGAGAAGACTATATATATACTAGACACTTAGATGCAAACACATGGAAGCGTGTTCGCTTAGATGAAAATTTACTGCCACCACCTGGCAGTATTCATTGGACGGAGGTATACGATGGAACGGCTGATATCATTTATGGGCATCATGTGCAATCGCTCACTGATCCGGTTATACGAAATCACTACACTGGTGCTAGAACCATTGGGTTGGACACCGGTGCTTGTTTTGGTGGGAGGCTGACAGCAATAGTCCTAACTCCCGAACAACCAGAAGGTTACTATATACAAGTGGATGCTCGTAAGACTTGGAGAGAGAGGTCGAACTTATAGAATGTTGTTCTACTGCAAAAAGGGTGACTTGTTAGTCGTTGATCCAAAACTTAACGACGCTGAAGTGGATTTCTTTAAAAAAATCCTAGAGCAGGAATTGGCTGCCCTTGTCTTAAAAGCAGATACGCATGAAACAGCTCTCTTAGAAAAGGGCAAAATTGTTTTTGCCTTAGAAAAAAGTGTCCCACCATACTATAAATGGGATACAGTTCGATGCCTTCATGAAGAAAAGGTGTATCACATCAAGAGACGAGACTTGAAGCATGTCACTAGAAATAAGAAAAGATAGCCTATTTTCTTTCGAGGGTGCTATAGGCCATGGTGTAAATAGCGTTGGAAAGATGGGTGCCGGCATAGCCGTACATTTCAAAAAAGCATATCCGGATATGTTTGCAAAATACGCAGCACTTTGCGATGAAGGAAAACTGTTTCCAGGAATGGTAATGCCCTGGGTTGAAGAAGCAGCTGAACCAGTGTATGCAGCAACTGGCCAATTGACCTATGATCGAAGGGTTATATACAATATGGTCATCAAAGGCCACTGGAAAAACCCAGCTAGTTATGAAGCACTCAAAACCTGTCTTGGCAAAGTGAAAAACCACGCTACTCGTTTCGGTATTCAAGAGGTGGCACTTCCATGGATAGGTTGTGGTCATGGTCAGCTTTCGAAAGAGAGTGTAAGAAAACTTATTGAAAGTTTCAATCAAAATTCGGATTTTAGATACATTATTTACGATATACCATATGAGTCTCGTTAGAAAAGGACAACTAGTTTTGTTTAGGCATCCGTCACGCTTAGCCCAAGCCAAGTTTGGCATACGGGCTATAGCAGCGAAGACCGGCGCAGAGTCTCTTAAGGAGGAAAGGAAGCTGCTGGAAGAAAAAGTGTCAACCATGACCAACAAAGAAGAGATAAATAAAATTCTTACAGCCAGCAAAACTCCAGTAGAAGGATACGGAATTATTTTGAACGGGCCAGAATTTTACGACAAAATCGGTGCTGGCAACTGGTATTACAAAGTCTTTATGGGAGAAGGCATTTATTGGATTGCTCGTGAGCATTTAACTTTCGTTAATAATGAAGGGAACGAAACCAACGAAACAATATGACGATCGTTCGTATCAAGGAATTGCTTTGGTTTCAAGAAGTCCTTAAACCAGGAGCTTTAGTTCGATTGGAAGATCCAGATTATGAAGAAGTGGTAGTAGGATTCCTTTCTATTCCGAAGAATTTATCTATGAATGGAGATTTTATTGTCATAAACGACAATGAGATCGGATTATTTATCGAACATTTCTATAAGAAAAAACCAGAAAACCAAATTGAAAAAGACCTGCCAATCTTTTCTAAGGTCCTTTTAAAGTCAAAAATTGTTTGGGTGAAGAGCGAATGTCTTCGACCTCTCCGTCATCATTTTTGAACAATGCGACCCTTTTCAAGTGCCTTATCCTGAAAGATGTCATCAAAGAACGGAATGACAAATTTCCTACCTTTATATAGGCTATAAAAATCTTCAACATCACTTGCCAAAGGAAGAACAACACGGCTTTTAACAGAAGCTTCATCTCCATGCGTCTCTATCATTTGTGCTAGACTGCCTTCTTCTGTTTTCTCAACATAAATAACACTATCTTGTTCGTATTCCCGGCCAAGTTTTATGATGTCTTCTTTTGAGATATTTGGCACTACATACGGATGTTCCACATTTCCATATCTTCCGCTGATCTGATAAAAACCATAACCCAGATCCCGTAAATCACTTGCTAGCTGTTTGTTTCTTTCTTTGTTGGATTTTGTTGTTGCCTGTTGTGCCATAGGATTTTCAGCGGTAATAATCCCGATGGAATCAATGTTTGGTTCCAAACCCGCAATTGAACGAACAAGTTTTGCGTAACCACCTTCTTCAAGGTACTCTTCATTTAATGCATTTCGAGCAATTGGCGCATTGCCCGCATCACCAAAAATACTAGTTAAAGCACACTCAACTTCGGCCCGAATTAATGATTTAAGATCTTGATGCATCATCTCTAAATATAGAAACTAATAGCGAAATTTGAGGCTTAGTGGCCACTCTTTTATAAAGACTTTTTCAGCTTCCGAAATCATCATCCAACCAATATCTGGACTATCACAGAAAGTTGAACAGACAATTACCTTGTTCCAATCGCCATATTCCAATTCGTATGGAAAATATAATGATTCTATGTCTTTCGCAAAGTATAATTCAATCTGTTCAAGCTCTTCAAGTCTTGCAACCGTTGAACCATCCAGATCTTCTACCCACTCAACTTTCGGTGGTGTCTCACAAGACCAGATGCAAACTATTGCGCTTTCTGTCCCGTAAATCTCTTTTAGGAAGTCACCGACTTCCTCCGATGTTATTATCCTGGAAGTCATTTATAGCCTCCAGGCCCCACACATCCCATCCGGGAACCGTTCCTCTTGCAAATAATTCGATCCGTTCTCTTTCTCCGTAAGCTCTTTCAATGAGCTTACGGAAAATGTCAGGCTTTCTACTGTGATATTCTCGTGGATGCAATACCACCTGTGGAAGTTTATTGTCTTTGAGCGGGAAGGGCCGACCATATTTCCTGGTAGTTCCTAATAATAAATATTCACTCGTTGGCTTACTATATGTTGGTGGAATTCCCTGCCCGCTAATGATCATTCCATCTTTTCTTGTTTTGACCCAAGTATGAGCTATACCTCTATAATGCAACTTCCAATGTTTAAGCACCTCTAAGGCAAAATGAAGTTTCGAGGAAGTTGTCCACAAAAATACGGCACCCGGACGATTCAATATAGAACGAACATTCAGAGACTTAATCTCATCAATACTCATGAGATCATAATGCTTGCCTGCTGCAGCATTTTTATATGCGTCCCCGTAATAAGGCCAAGGCGGATCGGCTAAAATGATATCATATTTCTTATTTGGAAGAGTTAGAGAAGATGTCATATACCCATCATTATCGTCTTCTCTTATATAATACTTGTGTATCCTTTATAATGTCCAACAATTTGCCACTTGGGTCAAGAAGTTGTGGAGGTTTTGGAAAGTTATAACTCCAAGTTACCCGTTTCCTTGTTCCTTTTGTATATAACTCAAAATGGAGCATACATTCGTTTTTTCGACGCCGTTTCTTGTTTGGCTGATATACCTTTCCAATAATTTCACCAGCCTTGACCCGGTCACCAACCTTCAATCTTTTTCTTTCACGAACATTTCCATATACACAAACACCACTAGCCCCTTCAATTAAAATCACCCGAGAACGATTATTCCCGGGTGACTTACTCCTCTTACTGAAATCTCTAATTCCTACAACAGATCCATCTTCTACTGAGGCTACGGGTTGCAAGTGGTTACAATATAAATCAACTCCCGTATGAAGACTATATGTCCTGCGGGCCCCAAAACCTGCAGGATGGTATTTTCCTAACGGAATAGACCAATCGAAATTGGGGAGTGGTGACTTCCAACCATTATTGCTATCTTCCATACTTTTCTCCTTTATGCAAATCTACTCTTTCCAAATCCTCTTTCGGAAATAATATTCGAGCCTCACCTATCAACAATTCAAATAAAACTGAACCTTCTTCTGTTAAATGATCATTAAGTTTAAGTCCGACAAACTTTCCACTTTGGGCTAGTTCTTTAAACCATTCCGGTGGAAATTCCGCATCAATTTGCTGCAGTACAGCATTCTTTTGGAATTCCAATTCAAAGCCTACATGTAAATCAGGTGTGATCATACCTGGCGGCACTTTGGGATCAACGAACATATAGGCTCTAAACAGAGGATCAGATGCACTTAGCTTGCAGGCATAAAGCGCCATACGAACTTAACCTTTCACAGGTGATCTTTATCGCTTCTGGATTCTCATCAATCAAAACTACATCACGATGATGCTTCAAAGCAGCTTCACCAAAAGTTCCGGAACCACAAAAGAAATCCAATACTTTATCACCTGGTTCAGAATGAACTTTAATGATACGCTCAATAATAGGTAGGGGTTTTTGAGTCGGATAACCCGTTCTTTCTTTACTATTTGTAGGAACAACGGTATTCCACCAGGTATCGGTCGGCGTTTTACCTCTTGCCGCCTTTTCTTTTCCCACCAAACCGGGTGACATATACGGAATTCGGTCTATATCGTCATAATTGAAAACATAATTCTTGTAATTCTTACTATACCATAAAATGTTATCATGTTTTGAAGACCATTTTCGTTTGGAACGACCTCCATAATCGTAAGCCCAAATAATTTCGTTTTGAAAATTGTCTCTGCCAAACAATCTATCCATCATCACTTTGACATAATGGACTTCTCTAAAATCCATATGGACGAATATAGAACCATCTTCGGTCAATACCCTTCGGGCTTCTTCTAGTCTCGGCTCAATCCATTTACAAAAATCGTCATAGCGATCGGTGTAGGAACCCCGATGGCTTTTTTGCGTTTTCCTTGTATTAAATGGCGGATCGATGTATATCAATCGAAAATAATTTGAAGAAAAAGTCTTCAAAACCTTAAGATTATCGCCTTGATAAATTTCAACCATCACAACGCCAAAAATAAAGAAAGATACATTAGGACAGAGATATGAAGAATCTGGTCAACCATAATGAATATGACGGCATATACAGGACTTTTTGTGAAGAGTTCTACAAAACTCTTTTCCTTTTCGAAAAAGTCTTTTCGCTGCAATTCCGGAATTTTTCGTATGTAGGAAGCCCAGATAAGTATCGGAGCATATGTGTCAATAAAAAAATGAGAAATCCATATGGATGCTAAACAAAATATAAGCATCGAGGTAGATGGATTTATAACAAGAATAGGAATCAGAAAGAATATTGTATATACGCTACAATGAATGACTCTAACCCAATGCTTCTTTGTCTTGTGTTTCGCCTCCCAATCTGTTTGAAAAATCCAGTCAGCAATGAAATGGATAAATGTAAGAAATACGAAAATGCTGGCAATAGCTATTATGGATTCCATATTGATACCTCGAATATATTCTAACATTCTCTCAAATTTTTTAAACCATTATAAGAAATTCGTTTTGAATATTTGAAACTCTTTTATGGGTTTTATATTTAAAGAGTGAAAACCAGCGAGGGTAAGGTACAATGGCTAACTTAAAGACCAAAGTAGATAATGACGGCGTTACTTCAACTGATGTAGGCACCAGTAATGGTACAGTTGAGTTTAAGGTAAAGCGTGTAGGAAGCGTTCAAGAACAGGTACGGAGGGTATCTGGCTCTGTCGGAGCACATGAGTATGTAACAAATCATCCATTTGTGATTTACAATCCGGGCGGATCTTCAATGACCGCAAGTCTTCCCCCAATTAGTACAAACAATATTGGTGCTGAAACTTGGGTTTTAACTGATAGCGGAAACGACATTGTACATATCTCCGGTTCTGGTGATCAGCTTGCTGGATGGGCTATCGGTGGCCCACATGACAACCTTAAGGTTTCTGGTTCATTTGACTCTGTTCATTTGCTTGCTGTCAGCAGTTCCGCAGATGGCCATTATTGGCATGTCCTTAATGATGAATTCGCTGGCAATCGCTAGTCATTTCTAAACCTTCTAAAACAAAAAGGCGCCTTATGGCGCCTTTTTTATTTTAAAGTCTGCATCTGTTCGTCTGTAAAAGTTAGTGGAGTAAGGTGACGGAATATCTGTTGAAAGGGGTGGTAGGACGATGCCCAAGTCCAACAAACATTTTCTCCATGCAGGAACGCAATAGATATATTCGTTTTATAAATCCCATTATCCTTTGGAACAGGCGTGCCCTCCAATGGAAGATAACCAAGAAACAGTACTCTTATGTTCTGAAATAACTTAAATTCTTCAATATAAGCAAAGTCTATGCGGCCGTTTCGAAATGCATCCAAAAACATTTGCAAATGTTTTGCCCAATACGCTGCTAACCTGGGTACCTTTATTTCAATCAGGTCTCCACGCTCTACATGGTAAGGTTCTTCCGACTTTGTAGGCGGGCGTAAATACTTGGGCATTATGTTTGCATTAAAGGTTGAATACGCCGGCAATTGAAGGATGTTTATATCTGGCTTCACCGGTGTAGGCATTTACATTCTCCAACGGTTTGTGATGTGCTTTTCCGTGTGAGTGACCGCAAAGCACTGTTACACTCTGATTTGGATATTGTGAAGCAACCTTAGTAATTGCGTCACCCATATAAGCAGAAGAAAAGTGTGGCATAAATTGGTCATCGCTAATCTTTCCGTTGTATGTCGCATTTTCACGCCATGGCGGAACATGCGTAGCTACGACCACTTCTTCATAACCATTTTCCAACGCTTCTTTAAGGTTCTTTTCTACATAATCCGCCGATTTCTTTGAGACATCACGAAGAGTGTCTAACAAAGTTTGCCGGTCATGGTAATGAAAAACAAATTCACTAATCAAAAGATAATCATTCAGTTCCACACGACTATTCAACCAATTGGCGTAAATGCCGTCATACCAACCATCGGCGCCAATTAAAGCAGTCCTTTCAGATAAAGGAACAACGCCACTAGAACCGAGCCATGCTAATTTTGGATCACCGGCCAACTTCTGTCCTTCATTATACGAAAAGAATTCTGCCAGCCTTTCTCGAAGAGTTGCAATAGAACCATGATAGTAATCATGATTTCCACATACAAAGAAAATGGGAATATGTTTCAATTTCATGTCTAGAATCGAAAGATGGTCAAACAGAAATGGCGCCTCACTAATATCACCAGTAATGACTACGCCATCAGGTTCTTGTCGTAGAATTCTATTACAAAAAGCCTCTATTCGCTTCTCATGAACAAAATTCAGATGAATATCTGTAGTCCATAGTAGTTTGTATTCTTGCGTCATCTGTATGTCCTTCTAGGTGTTTTATAAAATACTTTCATTCTGTAGCTACAGTTATAACATACTTCTGTATACTGGCCTGAGACCATTGCAATTCTTCTTCAATTGTTCTGCCAGCTTCTTCGGTATGCTCACATACTTTCGGTATATAATCTGCTGCATCATTTATAACAATAACCTGGCCAGTTACAGGAACAGTACCAGTAGTCCAACCATTTTCGAAAAGATTATCAAATGTAACAGTATGTTCGTGATGACTCCCGGCGGCAAAATCAGCCATCATTGATGATACTTCTTCTTTACTAACATTACTATGAGGAATTCTCGTGCCACATGTCGGACAATAATTGTATTCCATCCAATCCAGGCAACACTCTGAATTCAGGGTCGTATTCTGCCGATGCAATAATTCTTCCTCGGCCGCCGATTTGAAACTCTTATAGATTGACCTTACTGTTTCATCTATAGTGCTAAACCCGCCTTCTTCATTTATCAGTATTAAAGATGAGATATATTCATCTTCGTTTGCACCAATACTCAAAACAGCAGTATTAATTCGTAAATCTAGATTTGAATTGCCTGTAACAGGTTGCATAAAACCATACTACACGAATACATTTCAAATATAAAGAAGAATGTGTGCTATTCTCTCACATAACCCCTTTCCTCTGCATCCTCCGGAAAACGGACTTCCCCCTCCAGAATCATCAACATTTCTCTTAAAGCAACTCTTTGTCCACATACCACTCCTTCTGTAAAAGGAGCAGAATTTGGGCAATGCCTAATCGTATTAAGCTGATATTCCAGTGTCTTAAGACGACTGCGTATTTCTCTTTTTAGCTGTTCCTGTTTTTCTTTATTGAGAGACATGCTTATTTGTCCTCTATAAACAAATCGTTGTCTTCCCCGAGAGAACCATAATCCTCATCGATAGTATATTCCTTGATATGTTTATTCAGTTCTTCTGTAAGGTCGTATTCAACAGCTTCCTCATCTGGCTCTACATCCCATTCTGCATCATTTTTATCAAATCCGCAATGAGGACATACGCCTGATGTTGGCGGTACTACCGCTGGTTCTACAAAACTCTCATCACATTGGTCACATTCAAACACAATTGTGTCTTCATTGCTCAATTCACTTAACCACATTGGTAGTACCTTTCCGGGGAATCTGTTTTTATATTTATAGACCTAGGGCGGGCGTTCCGGAACGAGCATGATCAGCCGGGCTACGAACAAGCTTGTCTGTCCCTCGTAGTTCCTTAATGCGCTCGTGAATGCGTTTCGCAAGATATTCACAAGTATCAAGTTCACAATCTTCATGATGGGCAGATTTTGGATTTCCGTTGCAAAGAATAGTCAGTTTTTCGCTAAGTTCGTCTGCCAAATCAGACAGAGCTTCGATTTGCTTAATTTCATCTTCATTTAATGGTTTATTACGAATTGTCACTTTTCACTTCCCTTTCTTAGTAAAGATTATTGTTCTTCGGCGGTTTTTGTCGCAAATTCTAGATCCAAGATTTGTTCGGAAAGCTTAGATGCCGCTTCCAACTTTCGACTGATAAGACGAAGTGTGTTTTTCGCATTTCCTTCACCTTGTCGAAATGCTTTAAGTGCCTCATTCGTTTCCTGAACAAGTTCTTCTAGTTCTTCGGTGCGAGTCATTCTTTATTGCTCCCCTTTCTTAGGTTTCTGTTATTCTAAACAAGAACCACACAACCATCCACCACCACGGAAATCACCTGGACGAGCACCTTGGCTAAGACTGCGACCACAGCACATACAAGGGCTTTGGCTAAACCTGACAGGTAGCTTGTTTGCGTTACAGGTCCGCTTATTATGACCAGGTTTTCCACACTCTCCACAACGTTTCCTCTTTCGGGGCACCATGACCTATCTCCTTTAGTTCTACTTTAATAATAGCAAACCTGAAGGGATATTTCAACCTATTTTGGATATTAAATTCCTCAATAATTTCGGCTATACAGTGACATTGAAATTCCGCTCTGACTGTACAACAATATTTTCGAAAAATGGTTTAAAACCTGCCCGTATTTTGCTATTCTAGAATTATCGGGAAGGCAAAGGAGCAATCGAATGACAACGCCGGAAGCTGCTACAAAAAAGAAACTTGAAACCATTCGACAGATTGCTACCCTTGAAGAACAGGGATTTGCTATATCGTCTTTCAACCTAGAAACGGGCGAAATTACAATCCGAACCAACGAACCGTTGGTAACGGAGCTTCCGGAAGATGCAATCGGTTACATCACAGCTTCGGAGCATGATGGAAGATTGATGGTTAATGCCATCAAAGCCGTTCGATCAAAATTCAATATGGGTTGGGCTGATGCCAAATTCTACCTGGAACAAAAGCGTCAGGACCACCAAGAGAAAGTTTCAGCTTCTTCCATTCCGCAAGAAGCAGTCGCCCTCTTAGAAAAAAAGAAAATGATTGGAGCGATTAAAGCGATCCGTACTTATTACGGACATGATTTGAAAACTGCAAAGGATATCGCAGAACAAGAATTTGTTCGAATTCATGGTCATCCGTGGTCACCCGAACGCTAAGAAAAACAATGTGCCATAGCTCCAACCCGCAAATAATCCTCATATATTATGGTGATTACATGATGGAGGCGGTCACCATAACCGATGATGATAAATCACAACTCCATTCACGAAAATGGATGGGTGTAACAAAGATTGTAAAAAAGAAACCCCATGAAGTGGAGAACGAAAATGCATGAATACGAAGTACATTTTGATATTAATGGCTCGCCTCGTTATGATTTTGTGAAGGCACAAAATGCCCTTCACGCTGCTCGAAAGCTTCGAGCCCATTGGCTTCATACGGAAGGCCGTGTTATTACCGTAGAAGCTGTTTTCATTGCTGGCGATTATGAAAGTGGTCCGGTGTGGTCTGCACCCGAAATGGAATACTAACATATTTGGTATAAATCCAATAGGAAATGATGATGCGTGAAAAAAGCAAAATGCTCCCGGGCGAAAAAGTTTATCTAATGGCTGCGCAAATTGATGAGGGATGTAAAGGAGAAGAAACTCCCTTTATTTACCCATATTCGTATGAAATCGTTGAAGCCAAGGTAAAAAGCCATGACCAAGAAAAAGGCATTGTATGGCTTTGGATTAATCAAGCGCTTGGCGATTATGACGAAAACCTGATTTTGCGAAGTGAAAAATAATATGACTAATCATGCAGATATCAATGAATTCCCTAGACATGCTATTGGCGGACTTATTATTGTTGGTAAGCGTTTAGACGATGGACGCATTTTGCTACAATCTGATCCAGTTGGTCCGGCAAAAGACGACCGAATTGTTGAGGATTTTCCAAATAAGCTTTTTGCACTTGGGAGTGTTTATATATTAGATTACATCGAAGAAACCGAGAATGGGTGGTTAAATGCTAGATATATCTAAAGTACAAGCGTTATTAATTGCTTCTATTGTCGTGCTGGGCTGCACAGCAAAGACCGATATATCAAACACACAAACGAAACTAACCGAACCCCCAAAGAAACATATGGATGTCGATGTTGATTTGACAAAAAACATATTTTTGGGTCGGTGCGAATATGATGTCGATGTATATC
>CAYXQY010000108.1:0-12917 GCA_964466525.1 uncultured Planctomycetia bacterium | reverse complement strand
CATCCGAACGAACATGATCGGGAAAAGCAGATGGATATATTACGCGACTGCGTCGAGTCCCATCTGCTCAAGCGGGTTAAGCTTTTCGTGATGCATCTCGATGAAACGTCGGAGGCGATTCGGTTACCGCTTCTCGAACTCAGTCTTCCGGAACTTCGCTCCCAGAGCCCGGCACAGCGGGAGGATTTCTTAACAACCTGCAGAAAACTTATCGAAACGGACGAGAACGTTGAACTGTTCGAATGGAGTATGTTCAAAATTCTGAACCAGACCCTCTCTCCTGAAGAGAAAAAATCGACCAGCGTCACGGCCAGCTCCCTTGACGACTTGACGGAATCCCTCCGTGTCGTTCTCATGCAGCTGGCCGTCTTCGGTCACGAGGACGAGGAGAAAGCGAATCAGGCGTTCTGGAGGTCAATGAAGAAAACGCGCGTTCCGGGCACGTCTAACGCCGGGTCCCTGACACAACACACCATGAAGGAATTTACGGATGCACTTGAAGAGCTTCAGGACCTGCGACACACGGATAAGGAAAAGGTCATTCGCTCCTGCGTGGCCTGTATCGAGTCGGACGGCCGCGTGACGGTTCGGGAAGGGGAACTTTTACGGGTCATCTGTGCACTGCTGGACTGTCCCATGCCACCCATTCTCAGTGACGATGGCACCTCGTAGTTAATACTTCGCCGTTCCAAATAAAACGGCCGATCGTACATTTCAGGCCGTTCAATCTTTTCGCGCACGGCAGAGCAGGAGGGCCCCGGTAAACAGTCTCCACCGGCGATCCAAACCGTTTAATACCTGCTGAACAGGACCGGTCGATACGGGCGGGAAGTGCACAGCGGTCTTAACGTCCTCAACTGTCAATCCGACATTCCGAACCTGTTCGACCAGCTCCTGCCGGGTAAAGAAATTGCCTTCGTAATAGGGTGCGTCGGACACAAGCTGTCCCATCCACCTGGTCGTTTCCCAGATGCTGTTTCTGTTTAACACCCCGACAATCGCCGTCCCACCGGCGGTCAGCACCCGTTCGATTTCCCGAAATGCATGCCCCGGGTAATCCACGAACTCAAAACAGTTAACGGTCATGACCAGTTCCGAAAAATGATCGGGGAAAGGCAACGTATCGGCGGAAGCGGTCATAACCTGATATGGAAGGCCCGACGTTTTGAATCGATATTTTGCTCGATGGGACATTTCTTCCGAACAATCGATTGCGATCACCTTCCGCGCCTCCGGCAGTAACTTTTCCAGTAGCAGCCCGGGACCACATCCAATGTCCAGAACCCATCCGTCCGGATCCACCGGAATCCAGCTGCCCAGGTGATGCCGTAAGCTGGCTCCGTACGCTTTTCCGAGGGAGGATTGATACCACTCCTCGTACTCCGTTGGTTGGTCCCATTTCTGATCGGAACTCATAAATATTAGAACGTGTTCTAAGCGGTAAAATAAGAACCGTAATCATACACGCGATGTAATTCTGTATCCGTACGTGGATTTCATATACTGATTCCGGTAATTTTTGGTGAGATACAGGTATGTTCTTTAAGAGGGATCATTCTGCTTCAATAACGAACGAATTTCATCAGGCGTTCGCCCGAGGATACGAACTCGCTTATCTGACGAATTCGCGCCGGAAATAATTTCTATGTGCTCCGTCGAGCAGCGAAACAGGTCCGAAAACCAGTTTTTAAGACACCGGTTTGCCTGACCGTTACTTGCCGGTTCTTGAACAGTGACCTTCAGGCGATCTCCGTACGGTCCAACCAGTTTGTTTTGATCCGCCGCCGGTTTCACTCGGACGCCGAACACGGTTCCTCTTCCGCCGGTTTGAAACTGGATCGATCCATAATCCGACATAGTTCAATGGAAAGAATGGTTCTCGTTCAGGTATCGAACGTTCATATTGATACGAATTGTGAGATATTTTGTCAGTAAAGTAAACCGAAATGATGCGGTCAGCCAGCAGTTTGGGGTCCGGATGCCATATGTTTAAACCGTTTCCGATTGGCGATAAGTTCGGATATCATTTGTTTGTATTCGAACATTTCGTCGACCGGTTTGATGATGAGATCAAGGGGAGCGGAACTCCTTGACCATCCCCCGGGAAAAATGTGATGAGCTACCCTCCTCCACTGGGGACACAGTGAAATATATCCGTTTCAGAAGAAAAACCTCAAATCCATCCTGGCAGACCGTGATTCACTGACCGTCGTACCAACGAGGGGAGGAAAATCACTTTGCTACCAGTTGCACACCATGCTCAAAGAGGGAACGGCACTTGTGATCTCTTCCCTTATTTCTCTAATGCAGGATCAGGTGGACTCCCTTGCACAAAAAGGAGTTGTAGCGGAATACCTGAACTCGTCACTGACGCGCACACACCGTGAGACGGTGCTGAAGTTCCGCCATGCCAAAGACCCTTGAATATTACCACCAGGAAACGGGGCGGGCGGAACGCGATGGGCTTCCGGCCTATTGTTACCTGTTCGTCTCGGGGGGGATTACGGGACGTGGAAAAGTATTCTGTCGGATTCAAATAACCGGGCAATAAGCTATCGTACCTTTGTTCGTATTCCGTCGGCTGGTTCCAGTTCTGTTTGGAGCCCATACGGCTAATTCTCCCGCAGTCTAAACACAGTCTTTACTTTTTTTCTGGATGACTGCCGTGCCATTTGGGATTGTGATGTTTCCTGTACAGCCTCCGGATCACTTTATTTCGTGAATCACCATACCAACCCCGGAATAGAATGATTTCACCTCGTTGAATGGCATGGGCCGCCTTTTGTATGTTTTTCGGATCACTGAGGTCGAACTTCAGCACCTTCTGGTTCGCACTGAAGGCATTCGGCCAGACCAGTCGTTTTTCCTCTCCCGTTTGCGCATATGGGGCGGTGTAAGCCCAGTATTTGAAATGGCCAAATTCGGGAATAATTAAACAATCCGGATGTCGTCGATATAGCTCCGCAAATATCTCCACCGGCATGATTTCCCGTCGCACCTGATTCCAATCGCCCGTCTCCTCGTCTTTTTCCCACTTCGAGGACACGTTGCTGTCCACGTAAAAGATGCTGCATCCCCAGCGTTCTTTCGCATACGTGAGCTTACCATCAAGCGTTTCGACAATGTCCTCGACCGGGATGCGATCGCCGTCCCATTGCCGCTTCTGATCTGGTTTGACTGAATCACTTTGCGGAACCTGCTCGGGGATCTCAAGTTTTTGCGGCCGGATCGTCACCCCCGTGCGCAACCCCGCTTCCTCGAACACCTTGAAGAACTCGTCAGCCACTGCGTCCATCTCCGGAGCAAGTCGGCCAATTTTGTTTGGTGCACCAATATAGCTGGTCTGGTGTGGATACTGCTGTCCCTCAATGGACCATACTATCATTCCTTGCGCGTTGTTTTTCTTACCCACTTCTGCAGCGCTTCGGGCCCATTGCAACGCTTCTTTTTTGAACTTTCTCCGTCCTTCCCTCGTTCGAATATCCACCTCATCTGCAAAATTCCAACCACGTGGGTTTTTTGGATTACCCGCCTTAAACAATCCTTTTGAGGCTGAAGAGGGGTGTAATACACCGATCGGCCTTCGGTCCGGCCACTCCAGTTTTCTCGGGTGTTTCCGCCCATATTTGTTGTAAACGTCGCTCACCAGATCATGCTTATTCCCTCCTGCACGAGTTCCCAGTCCAAAACGGATTGACCCACGAACGGTGCGCGACTCCCCTGCAGCAAGCCCTTTCACCGCTACCCACAATCGTTTCTTCTTGAAACCGATTTTTGTTGTCTCGATATCGCCAAGGAGACAAGCGGCCACGACCCCCTGACCGTAATCACCGAACACGACCGGTGGCTCTTTCTTCGGAGATTTTGTGGTCACCTGGCCCTGCCGCCACCAAAAGCCGTCAGGACGTTCAGGGAAGTTCAGAGGTTGTGTCAAATAAACTCCCACGTGGTCAAGCCGACTGTCCAAACCGTTTTGAAGTTTTATGATCAGATCCACACGATTACTGCTTACCCTATATCGAACACTGTAGTTACCCCAATTGTACTGGGCTGAAAACGTACGTTTTTCGGCATTCCAGTTCTTCTCGGCTTCCCGAGCCCATTTCCATCCGTTGTCTTTCTTTTGTATCTCAGGTCCCCTGCAGCGGCGCAGTTTCTGTTTCGGATGAGGCTCGTTTAGCAACCGATGCGGCCCCAGTTTGACCTGCAATCCGCCGTTTTCACTTACACCCGTCTTAATATCTACACTTGAATAATAAATCTCAAATGTGACGTTGACATGGTTTTTCGCTTCGGACACAGGATCCGTTTTCACTCTGTGCACGGTTAATTGTTCGATGGCATTAACACGCTCTTGATCCTGCTGGAGTGTTTCCTGATTCAGCGGTGCACCGACTTCGTTTCGAATCATTTTTCGGACCCGTTTTCGGTCGGTCCTGTTCAGGCTACCGTTGATGGAGATGCATTCGATTTGGGGCCTGTTGTCATCTTGCGTTTCCGGACCATTCGCAAGCGCCAGCGGGCCAGCTGTCAAAACAACCAGGAATACAAGCAAGCAAAAATTCAAGTGTGATCGATACATCATGAGGAAAGATTTACTTAATGTGGAAAAATGAACTCCCCCATCTGGAAGATGTTCATGAAAAACAATTTTTAACCGTTCTTTCAGGCGAAGTAAAATCGGTCTGTATAGGGCAGGGAGCCTGTCCCCATTTTTCCACACCTCGTTCCTCAACATGTCGACCTCATTCCTATGCTTTAAACTGCATCCATTTTCTCTTAGCGTGAGCTATACTGTACAGTGATTAATAATCACATCCTTCCGTGCGAAGCAAATCGCACAACCAGCACGATGGAGCCGTGGCTTCCGCCGTCCTCCTGCTCTGAATTTTGTATAAAGGGCCCGGAATCCTGAGGCTCAAGACGGATGTCCGATAAGTCCTGAAATTCAGCGTTCATGTTATTTAGATCAGAAGGCCCATGTTGAGCACACATACTCTTACCCTTTATGTGAGCGGAAAGACCCGTCAGGCACAGCGCGCCATACAGAATGTCCGCGAACTATGTGATACGGAATTACCGGATTTTGTATTCAACGTGGTTGACGTTCGAGAGCACCCCCGGGAAGCCGATCTCAAAAACATCCGTTCGACGCCGACATTGATTAAAAAGACCCCCTCCTCCCAACAGTGGATGATATGCAATTTCGACAGGAAGTCCGAGGTGCTCAAAGGATTGAATATTAAGGAAGAACAAACGGCCACCGCCGCGCGAAACCAAAAGCAGAAGAATCAGGGGTCGTAAAATGAAAAAATTCCGTCTGGATGCATGGTACGAGGGGGGGGTCTGGTGAAATACATTACCGAACGTTCGTTCTGCACGCAACCACCTAACCGGTACGGCAGTGATCCGGGATCGTCCTTTCGAGCTTCGATTCTGATAGACGAAGTACCGGGACGGCTCGATCGGTACCCCTCACCTTTCCTGTTTCCCGGAGTAAAAAATCGCCGAATTTTCAACCAGTTAATCAGAAATAAATACTGAAAATTATCCAGCAGTATATCGTCGAATACTGATTTTTGTCAAAAAACTGATGTTTCGTGATAGAATATCGAATCAAAAATCTAGTATGTCAGGGATCTATTCTGTGCAAGAGGGTTAAAGGTCTATGATTGAGCATTCATGAAATGCAGTACGTGTGATTACTGGGTTTAAGGGGAGTTTATCATATTTACGGTCGTTAAATCAGTTTCGACCGATGAGATATGTGCCGCTTACTCCTCCGCTTGATTCATTCTGAACCTGCCTTTTATAATTGTTTTCGAACAGAGTGAAATTTACGGAAAGGGATCATGCGTGAATTAAGTGAATCGGAGAAGTCGTTCATTCTGCAATGGGGGGAGATGGGTTCCAAATGGGGCATCAACCGCACGGTTGCCCAGATCCATGCCCTTCTTATGCTCAGCGAGGATCCCCTTCACGCCGAGGAAATCACGGAGACCCTTTCCGTCTCGCGCTCGAACGTAAGTAACGGACTGCAGGAACTTCAGCAGTGGGAGCTTGTGGAAAAAGTGCAGAAAATGGGGGATCGACGGGATTATTACACGACCTACGAAGACCTCTGGAAAATGTTTCGGGTGGTTATTGCCGAACGAAAGCGCCGGGAGCTCGATCCCCTCCTGGAAAATCTAACCGGGTGCATTTCCGATGCGAAGACGGACGATACACCGGAGTACGCAAGGGAGCGAATGCAGGAACTAAAATCGTTCCTCGATCAGGGGGCCGACATCTGCGAACAGATCCAGGACATGCCCCCCGAACGGATCAAACAACTGGTCAACATGTGGGATAACGTGAAATCCATGCTTTTCTAACACGTCAACGTGAAAAGACCGCAATATTTTTTTGCATGTGACTTTCACTATTTACTGAAATAAATGAAATTATGAATAGCACAATGCTGGTTCTTCTGTATGTGGCGGGGGGAATTCATTTTGGCATTCTGGGGATGAATGCGTTTCTGCCCGCGTTGCTCCGGTACGAGGAAAATCTGGCGAAAACGGATCCGATCATTCGTCAGGTGTTTTACGTGCACAACGCGTATATCCTTCTCATGCTTGCATTTATCGGTTCGCTCTGCCTGTTTCTCCCGGATGCGCTGATGACGGGTGGCCGGCTGGCCACGGTTCTCAACGGGTTTTTTGCGTTGTTCTGGGGGGTGCGGATCATTGTTCAACTCGTTTATTACGATCAACAGGTGAAGGAGCGGTTTTACGCCGTGCACCTGCTGTTTACGGGGGCTATCAGTTTTCTGACATTCGTGTTTTTCTGGCTGTTTCTTCAACAAATTCCGGGGATGATATGATCGATTTTATGTGCCGTGTGTTCAAAGAAAGAAGACCGGCGTCGGTGACTGCGGTTAGCCTGTGGAGCGGAGGTCTGGTTTGGGGGGGATACCTCGTGCTGGACGTACTGAGCCAGGGCCTGCATGGGGCGTGGATTGAACGTCTCTTCCTGCTGGCCCCACTGGTTGTCTTACCAATCGCTCTATCGATCTGTCTGGAAGCGAGTGAACGAGGCAAGGAAACTCTGTATAAAGCAGCGATCTGGCTGCAACCGGTGGCCGCGTTCGGTCTAACCGCTGCGTTCGTCTTTCGTCGTCCCGCCCTGACATATCTTCCGGACCTTCCCGGTCTCGCGGTATATCTTACGGTTCCTTGGCTTGTGTTCTGTGTCCTGCTGCTTCTCGGGGAGGTCCTGTACGTATGGCGTATGAACCTCACGGACCGTACGGATCTTCTTCTTATGTTTCCGGTGCTGTTTCTCCAGGTGGGCGGGTTCTGGTTGATGATCGATCAGATGGACATTGTCTTTATGGGAATTACGGCACCCATTCGATTGTTAACCGCTGTGCATTTTCATTTCACCGGATTCGGGGTGCCCGTGTTACTTGCGGGTCTTCATGCACTCTTTCTTCGGAACCGGTGGGAGCGGCAGGCGTATAGGACGATGATTGCAGCTGGAGGCGTGGTTGTCGGTATACCGATGGTGGCGATCGGATTTGTCCACTCGAACATGGTGAAAACCACGGGGGTGGTTCTTTTATCGCTGTCCATGGTATTTGCTGCAGTTTTGCTGTTTCAGTCAGGCCGGTTCATGAAACGATCCTATTACACATGGTGCGTCCGGTTGGCTGCGGGATGTGTTGTGATGGGAATGATTCTGGCTGTGATTTTTCAGGTGACCCTTCACCTGCGACGTCCCGTCCTGTCCATTCCGTTGATGACCGTGACGCATGGCGTGCTAAACGGACTCGGTTTCATGATTCCCGGGCTAATCGGCATACGTCATGGGTTAAAAACCCATCAAAGAGGTCCGTGATGTGGTATGTCATAAGTATACTTGCTGTCTGGGCCGTGTTGGTTCTTTCATTGACCCGGGTGAGAGGACGAATTGTACGTCGGATCGCATCACTCGTCCTGCCGGTCATCGGGGTGACGTTGATGTTTCTTTTTGCCGGGAAATTGAATACGGGGTATCGGTTGCTCGCGGCAACGTTTGGGCTGCTTTATCTGCTGAAAGCCGCGGTGGGATTATGGCGTTCATGCGAGAAAATGACCTCGATACCATGGACCGGGCGTCTGCTTTACATGAGTTTCTGGCCGGGTATGGACCCGCAGGTGTTTGAAGGAGAGAAAAAGCAGCGGGAGGATGAAGGGCATATTTTCCGTGTGGGTTATTTGTGGTTCCTCGTCGGGGTTTGTGGAATGGTTCTCATGTCCGTTGCAGGAAGGGATCTTCCGTTTGCACTGCGATCCTGGATTGAGCTGTTTCTGCTTCTGGTTGTGTTGCATTTTGGGCTGTCCGATGTACTGACGGCCACGTTCCAGGGATTCGGCTGGCGGGTGAAACGAATGTTTCGGAATCCGCTGAACAGCCGTTCGCTTCAAGATTTCTGGAGCAGACGCTGGAACAGGCCGTTCCTGGAACTGAGCCGGGGGTTCCTTCTTCCATTATTCCGGCGTCTCGGAGGACGTTCTGTTGCGGTGTTCGGCGTGTTTCTGGTATCGGGGGGACTGCACGAACTGGCGATCAGTTATCCGGTCGGAGCAGGATGGGGCGGGCCCGTGGTATACTTTTTAATTCAGTGGGGACTGATGATGGGCGAATCTCAGCTTCCGCGACGTCCTGAAACAGGGAATACCATCCTCCGGAGGGCTTGGACGTATACAGCTGTGTTGCTTCCTCTTCCTCTGCTGTTCCATGCCCCATTCCGTGCGTATGTGGACGTGCTGTACGAATGGCTCCATCACACGTTACTGGCATGGACGCCGGAGATGGTATTCGGGATGTTCCTCCGTGCTGCGGCCGTGGGACACCTGGTGGTGTTCATTGCGAGTGTGCAGGTTCCGTATCGATTTCACTGGAACGAGGAGCTTTCGAAGCTCTCATCGATGAACCGCAAACTGTTCTGGATTTACGGGGGATACGTGGCAGGATGCATCCTATCGTTCGCCGTATTTACGTCGTTGTTCCACGACCGGATGCTGGCGGGCGAACCGGCTGCACTTGGCATTGCCGGATTCATTACCGTCTTCTGGGGAGTTCGACTGGTGCTGGACCGCACCTGTATCGGACCTGAGGAGTGGCCGGACGGACCGCTATTCGACATTGGACATCTCCTTCTTTCGTTGCTTTTTCTGTTTTTCGTTCTTGTTTACGGAGGCATTGTCCTGCGACACTGGGTTTAACATGAAATTTGCAATCACCGGAGGAACGGGATTTGTCGGTCGGCACCTGACGAAACGATTCCTTTCGAAGAATCATACGGTTCGGCTGCTGGCCCGAGGTGTGGACCCGGGGGTTTCCTGGATTCATACCCATCCACGGGTTGAGTTTGTACGCGGGTCCGTTACGTCACGCCCGACGCTGGAGAAGACGTTTGCGGACTGTGACGCCATTGCACACCTGGCGGGCATCAATCGGGAAACCGGAACGCAGTGTTTTCAGGAGGTACACGTGCGGGGCACGGAACGTGTGGTGGAGGTGGCTCGTGCACAGTCGATTGAGCAGCTGGCGCTGTTGAGTTTTCTGCGTGCACGGCCGGATGAGGGGTCGGTCTATCATGACACAAAATGGCAGGCGGAGGAAATTGTGCGTTCATCAACCGTCCCGCACACGATTCTGAAAGCGGGGGTTATTTACGGGAAGGGAGACCACATGGTGGATCACCTTGCAAAAGTGCTTACGATGTTGCCCGTGTTCTTTCTGGTGGGACTTGAACCCCGTAAGACCGCACCGGTACACGTGTCGGACGTGGTGGATCTGTTGTGCGCCGGTCTTGTCGGTGACCGGTTGACGAACCGGACACTGGCGGTGATCGGGCCGGAACGGATGTATCTGAAGGAGGCCGTGCAGCGCGTGGCGGACGTGCTGGGACGGGCGCCGTACTATGTGCGACTTCCGCTCGCGCTTCAGTATATGAACGCGGGATTGATGGAACTGTTCGTGGACGAACCGCCCGCGTCCCTGGCTCAGGTCCAGATCCTGTCGGAAGGTCTGATCGAACCGGCACCGGAGGGAATCTGCAAACCCATTCCGGAACCATTACGTCCGGATCGAATGTTTACCGCCGAACGAATCAAACGGGCGCTTCCGGACCGCCGACGATTTGACCGGTCGGATCTCCGATGTCCCTGTGGCGACGTCACCAACGTACTGGAAAGGACTTCCGCTCGTGTCTGTTCGTGATCTATTTTACCCCATAGTTGTAGCGAACGAAATACGCCATTATGGAAGCGTTACGCTCGTTCCTGATGATCTTCGTGAACTTGTACGGGGAACCGTCCGGTACTGTGTCTTGATAATGGAAATCTTTGTAGAATCGTTTGAAAGCTGAGATCCCCCGCACACGCTGACGTTTTCCGTACGGAAACAACCTCCTCCCGTTAGGGATGGAACCCGTACGGACACATCGAAACGCCAAACCTGTACGGTTTTGTTTGAATCAAACCGAGGGCGAATGAACCTGAAGCCACTACCCGGAATGTACCCAACTCTCAGGAACAACCCGGTTCGAGCACCGGTTCCGGACGGCATTTTACGTTCGTATCCGGTCGGACTGGGTCATTCAGCGAATTCGACTTCGGGTCCTGCGGCATGTCATGGAGAAAGCTGAACGGACGTGAAAACGGATACCGGGACACTCGACATCAAATTTCCAGGAAAATGAGGTGTCAACACGCCTTTTACGATATCAGGATATTCAGAATTCAAGATACATGATCTCATTTGAAATTTCTCAGAAACACGGGTAGAAAAAACTTTCTAAGATAGGCCAAAAGAACACTCGCTGACGACCTTATTTCCCACACTTTCAGAGGGAGTTTTGTGGTTTCTAACGACCGTAGGATCTGGAAAACATTGTTTCTGATGTTTTCAGGTGGAGGATCCTTATGCACGAGAAACATGTTCTTCTGCAGATAATGGTGCTGGGCGCCATTTTCCTCAGTCTCTCAGGGACTACTGCCCAGGGACAATCTGAGGATCCACCCAATGTGCTTCTCATCATGACGGACGACCAGGGATACGGCGACCTTTCCCGACATGGGAACCCCGAGATCGAAACGCCCCATCTGGATCAGTTACACGATCAATCCGTCCGGTTTACGAATTTTCACGTTTCGCCATATTGCACACCGACGCGTGCTTCACTACTGACCGGACGATATGCCACGAGGACAGGTGCCTGGCACACGTTCGGTGTACGGAACTTGATGCACGAAGACGAAACAACGATGGCGGAGGTGTTCCAGTTCAACGGATACCGAACCGGTCAGTTCGGGAAATGGCACCTGGGAATTAATTATCCATTTGCCCCCCATCACCGCGGGTTTGACGTGTCGTTTATGCTGGGCAACGGCGGCCTCGGCGCCACGGATGATTACTGGGGGAACGATCGTTTTAACGACACGTATTTTCTAAACGGTAAACCGGTTCACACGCAGGGGTTCGGAACCGATCGATTCGTCGACCGTGCCATCCGTTTTATAAAATCGACAGAGGAAAAACCTTTTTTCGTGTACCTGGCAACAAATATACCACACCGACCATGGAACATCCCGTCGGAATACGTCAGACAGTACGCCCCCAGGCGTAAAGATCCGTCAAACATCGTTCCATACGGTTACACGGATCAGGCTCGGTATAACGGAACAATTAGCAAAATTGACGAGCAGGTCGGCCGGATCATGCGTTTTCTCAGGGACAGTAACCGGGCCGAGAACACGGTGGTTGGGTTTCTCACGGACAACGGTACAGTGAACCCTGGCTACAACGCAGGAATGCGCGGAAAAAAAGGATCCGTTTACGAAGGTGGGCACCGTGTGCCTTTGTTCATCCGCTGGCCCGGGAAGGAATTTCCGTCGAATCAAGACGTACCGGAGCTCACGGCCCACGTCGACCTGTTACCCACCTTCGTCGATCTGCTGGATTTGCAGTTACCAGAACCGATTGATTTTGACGGAACCTCTCTTGCTCCTCCGTTGAAAAACAACCCGTCCGCCTGGCCGGAGAACCGAATCCACTTCACGTCCTCGATACAGCCCGTCCCGGGGTATCACCTGCGTCCGCCGAAGTGGAAAAAGTCCGTGGTCCTCAAAAACAACTGGCGGTTAATCAACGGGGAGGAACTGTATAATATCGAAGCCGATCCCTCTCAGGAGAACAATGTTGCTGAGAACCATCCCGGAATCGTCAAACAATTGAGGAACGATTACGAGACTTACTGGAAGGACATTCACCCGGAAGCGGTGCGGGACGTTCATTACGAACTGGGAACGCCGGAACAACCGGTCACAACGCTGACACTTATGGGCATACGTTCGGAGAAAACGGTATGGGGACAACACCATGTGGCTAAGGCGGTGCAAATAAACGGTTCCTGGCCTGTTGAGGTCATGGAGGACGGCCTGTATGAGATTGAACTACGCCGATGGCCCCGCGAGCTGAATCGACCGATCAACGCCGGGCTCAATCAACCGGTAAATGCAGGAAGGGCTCCGGGTAAGCGTATTCATCCGGAGAAAGCCCATCTGAAGATTGCCGGTATAGAACGGACTCGTACGATCGACCCCGATCGAAAAGCAATCACGTTCCGGTTGAAGCTCCCCGAGGGTCAAACAGATCTGCAGGCACGTTTCCTTGATGACGACGGATCATCCCGCGCCGCGTACTATGTCTATGTTAAAAAATCGAAATAACGCCTGGATCAAACATGATTGCGGTTATGATTACGTCCCCCGAATCTCTTATTCCGTAAATGCGGTAAGCATCGCTAACTTACATAGACCCCATTCGAAAAGGGGTGTGCACTCAGTGAGATCTCAGCGAGTGCTCCGCAAGGAGTTCGTTCGCAA
>CAYXQY010000107.1:0-12974 GCA_964466525.1 uncultured Planctomycetia bacterium | reverse complement strand
CTGATGCATACACTTTTGAGCGTCACGTTCAAGCGGTGGAGCACCTTGTCCATCGAAAAGCCGGTAACCAGCTGTTTATTGTGGGACACGACTGGGGAGGACCGATCGGGGTTCGATTACTTCTCAATCACCCGGACAGGGTCAGCGGTTTGGTTCTTATTAACTCCGGGACCTTTTTCGATCTACCTTTACCCGGGTGGTTTCGTCTCATCAGAAACACACGTGTGGCGGAACTCTTCTCCGGAGCTATGAACGGTTTTGTAGAAGCCGGTCTTCGCATGGGATGTGCACAGCGGCAGAAGTTGACGGTCTGCGTCATGCGGCACTATCGACGGCCGTTTCGATATCGGGAGAATCGGGCAGGTATTATCGCATTTCCGCA
Source organism: uncultured Planctomycetia bacterium (assembly GCA_964466525.1). GTDB lineage: Bacteria > Planctomycetota > MHYJ01 > CAYXQY01 > CAYXQY01 > CAYXQY01. The sequence continues at coordinate 12,592 of CAYXQY010000107.1, read as the reverse complement.
AATGATTCCGACGAGTTCCGATCACAGGAACTGGTCAATGTTCAGGAAGCAGGAAAACCGTGTGGGGGAGATGGACGTGCCGGTCGGTATCATCTCCGGACGAAAGGATCCCGTTTTGGGTCCGAGGTATGGTCGTCGAATGACGCGTCTGTTTCCACGGGCAAAGCACGAGGTCGTCGAGCGGGGAAGTCACTATCTTCAGGAGGATCAACCACAGCGCCTGATCCAGCTGATTGGTTCTTTTTTGGATTCAGTTATAAACAATAGCTGGTAGGAGTTTTAGCTCTCCTCCAGCTGATCTTTTTCCTTGGCGTCCGCCGTGTCCGATTTCACCACCGCGGGAAGCTCATGACCAAGTTCATCCTCAAGCCTCTGCTCGACCCGGTTCATTTCTTCATTGAAATCACCGGCGTAATATAACTTCACGGCATCAGTGAGACGTCCGTTTTCCTCCGCCTGCTGACCGGCTTCCATCCATATTTGTCTGTCAAGAAGTTCGGGCCACTGTTCGTGCACCCAGTTAATCAGAAAGTAGTCCCCCTGCTGAACCGCTTTTTCCAGAATTTTTTCCCCCCCTTTTTTGACGTCTCCTTCCACAAATGCCTCAAGGGCATCCGGGAGATATCCTTCCTCAAGGAATCGGTGTCCGAGGGTGTCAAGCTGATCCGGATCCGTGTCGTCTCCATATATCAGATCCCGTTTTTCTATTGGATCCGGTAAGTTGTTTGTGGTCATGTTCTGTTTAGACCCCATGCATAGGTCATTACCTTATTATGCGATTCAAGTACATCGAGGGACTTAATTTAATTCGATCCTTTAATTGTAATATTCTCCTGATCCTGTTTGTTTCCTGCAATATACCGGCTCTCGGAGGCGGAGGACACATTCTCCGTGACATCCTGCAGAGCCCGTACATCGATCTCCTCAAACTTCACGGCTTCGATGGACGCCGCAAGGGCTTCAGCTCCAGGGATCGTGGTGACTACAGGTACATCATGGGTGATCGCCACTTCCCGTATCCGGGCCTCATCCGTCCGGGGGCCTTTGCCGCTCGGGGTATTGATGATCAGGTCAATTTCTCCATTTACGATCAGGTCCAGGCTATGAGGACGGCCCTCCCGTAGCTTGTTCACCACCTCAACGTCCAGCCCATTGCGGGTCAGGACATGAGCGGTTCCGGAGGTGGATCTGATGTCGAAACCCAGTTCGTCAAACTTGCGTGCAACGTCAACGACGTTATCCTTATCCTGATCCTTGACACTGATAAACACTGTTCCTTCGGTCGGTATCTCCCCCGTGGTACTGATTTCGGCTTTGGCGAAGGCACAGCCGATGTCCGGATCAATTCCCATCACCTCACCGGTGCTTTTCATCGCGGGACCGAGTGTCGTGTCCGCTTCGGGGAATTTATCAAAGGGGAAGACGGATTTTTTCACACAGTAGTAATTCGGGATAATCTCTTCCGTAAAGCCGATGTCATCCAGTTTTTGCCCGGCCATCAGGCGTGTTGCATACTTGGCAAGGGGGATCCCGGTTGCTTTGGATATAAATGGTATTGTGCGGGACGCACGGGGATTGACTTCAATGACATAAATGTCGTCGCCCTTCACGGCAAGCTGGATGTTCATGCATCCCTTCACGTCCAGTTCCTGACCGAGTTTACGGGTAATCTCCTGGATGTTTGAAATCTGTTCCCGGCTTAAGGAATGCGGTGGAAGCGTCATCGTTGTGTCACCGGAGTGGGTACCCGCCTCCTCAATATGCTCAAGTATACCGGCAACGACAACCTGCTCGCCGTCCGCAAGAGCATCGACGTCGACCTCGATCGCGTTCTCGATGAAACGATCGATCAGAATGGGATGGTCCGGTGAAGTTTCGACGGCCGTTTTCACGTACTTCTCAAGCTCCCGTTCGTCGTAAATGATCTCCATGGCACGGCCCCCGAGGACGTAGCTTGGACGCACGAGCACGGGGTACCCGAGGTCATCACAGATCTCCTTGCCTTCCTCAAGGCTGACGGCAAGCCCACCGGGGGCCTGCAGTAAATCCAGTTTTTTAATCAACGCGTTGAATCGCTCCCGATCCTCGGATCGGTCGATGCTGTCGGGGTGCGTTCCGATCACAGGTATACCGGCTTCGAGGAGACGTTTACTGATGTTCAGCGGGGTTTGTCCACCAAACTGGACAATCACTCCGTCCGGGTCCAGTTTCTCACAGATGTTCATGACACTTTCTTCCGTGAGCGGCTCGAAGAACAGCATGTCCGACGTATCGTAGTCGGTACTGACCGTTTCGGGATTGCTGTTGACCATGACGGTTTCATACCCCATCTCATCCAGGGCAAACGCCGCCTGCACGCAGCAGTAGTCAAATTCAATCGCCTGTCCGATTCGGTTGGGCCCCGCACCGAGAATGACCATTTTTGGATCGTCGGAGAGTTCCAGCTCGTCTTCTTTTCCATAGGTGGAATAGTAGTAGGGCGTGTAGGCTTCAAATTCTCCACCACAGGTATCCACCACTTTGTACGTGGGAATAATGTCACTTTCTTTCCGTCGTTTACGAACGGTCTTTGAATCCGTACCGAGAAGTTCAGCGATTCGATTGTCGGAGAAGCCATGGCGCTTCGCCCGGTGTAGCTGTTCGTCGGGCACCTCTGCCAGTGACTCGTGTTTCGAAAGTTCTTCCTCTTCGAGAACCAGTTCCTTCATCTGATGAAGAAACCATCTGTCGATTTTACTGCGTTCATTGATTTCTTCGACGGAGTATCCGGCTTTCAGTGCCCGATATATCGCAAAGATTCGGTCCTCGCGGGGCAAACCGGCTTTTCGAAGCAGGTCTTCCTTTGAGTGCGGTTCCTCTTTGGTATAAGGCCCGAGTCCTTCGTATCCTTTTTCGATGGAACGAAGTGATTTCTGAAGTGCTTCTTTAAAATTTCGTCCAATGGCCATGGCCTCACCGATGCTCTTCATCTGTACGGTGAGGTTTTCATCCGCCCCGGGGAATTTCTCGAATTCCCAGCGGGGGGTTTTGACGACCGTATAATCAATCGTCGGCTCAAAACAGGCCGGGGTTTCCCGTGTGATATCGTTTTGAATTTCGTCGAGCGTGTAACCTACGGCGAGCAGTGCCGCTATTTTCGCGATCGGAAACCCGGTGGCTTTCGAAGCAAGGGCGGAACTCCTTGAAACCCTCGGGTTCATTTCAATCACACTCATTTCACCGGTTTCCTGATGAAATGCGAACTGAATGTTCGACCCCCCCGTCTCCACACCAATTTTCCGCATGATATCAAGGGAAGCGTTGCGCATGCGCTGGTATTCCCGATCGGACAACGTCTGGGTGGGAGCACACGTAATGCTTTCTCCCGTGTGAACCCCCATCGGATCAATATTCTCAACACCACAGACAATGACGACGTTATCGTCGATGTCCCGCATCACTTCGAGCTCATATTCCTTCCAGCCCACCAGATACTCCTCGATGAGCACCTCGTTAATCATGCTCTGATTAAGTCCGTGACTTACGATCCGGTCGAATTCTTTGATGTTGTAGGCAATACCACCACCCGTTCCACCGAGTGTGAAGCTGGACCGAATGACACAGGGAAGTCCGACGTCCTCAAGGATCTCACGTGCTTCCTTCAGGTTATACGCGTATTCGTTGTTCGGCATGTTCAATCCAAGGTCCTGGAGGTTTTTCTTAAACTTTTTGCGGTCCTCGGCTTCCTGTATGACCTCTTTCTGGGCACCGATCATTTCCAGGCCAAGCTCATCCAGGACACCCTTTTCCGACAGTTGAACGGCAAGGTTTAACCCGGTCTGTCCACCAAGTGTGGGAAGGAGGGCATCCGCCTGTTCCTTACGGCATATCTTCTCGAGGTATTCGGGGGAGAGCGGTTCAATGTAGGTTCGATCAGAAAACTCCGGATCCGTCATAATTGTTGCGGGATTGGAATTGACGAGGACAATTTCGTACCCCGCTTTTTTTAGTGCTTTCAGTGCCTGCGTGCCGGAATAATCGAATTCACAGGCCTGACCGATGATAATGGGTCCGGAACCGAGAACGATGATTTTTTCGATGTCTTCTCGTTTGGGCATGAGTGGATTGGTGGGATTGGATTCCGTCTGTTAAACGAATTCGTTCCGTGATACCCCGGAACGAATTCGTTCAACAGAACCAGGTCTATCGAACTGTATACGGGTCGTTGTTGGTTGCTTCGTTTTTGAGCTGAAATGTTCTAAATCGTGGAGTTCAGCTTCGTCAGTACGTTCACAATTTCTTCGGCAGTGCACGTAATGGCGCAGGTAATGCCGTCAGTACAATACCTATCTGACGGAACGGTTGTGACGTATCTCGTTCGTACGAAACGAGTTGCACGGAATTGCCCTGTGAATTTCGCGGCGCTGACCTTTCGACGTCGACTGAGGTGAACTTCACGCTCTTCCGCAAAACTCGTTTCACTGACGTAACGAAGGTTTTCAGCAGTCTGCCGGCGTTAATTTGGACAAAAAAATGATCGGGTGGATCTCCGCGTCTACCCCGGAAAACGCCTGAAGAATCATTCGTTACATTCAACGCGCAGTTCACTATTCCGCGAGAGAGTGTAAGACAGAAAAATAACTTTTGCAAACAGGGGTTCCCGTTCGTGGAACGTTTTGCCGTGAACAGGGTGAAACGTACAAAGAAAAAGAGCGGGCGACCGGATTTGAACCGGCGACAACCACGTTGGCAACGTGGGGCTCTACCGCTGAGCTACGCCCGCTTCACTCAATCTAAATGTAATTAATCATCAGGAGTTTATCAAGGTTACCGGCTGTTCGGTTTGTGTCAAACAACCGGTGGATGAAGACGTGTCTATTCGTTCGGAAACCTCAATATGCGCGAGCAGTTGCTACAGAAGTAAATGTCATCCCGGCGATACAGCTTATTTTGAACCTGCTGTGTCAGGTTCTGGAAACAGCCCTGACAGACTCCGTTGTTCACGTGGACAAGGGCTTTTCCGTCCGATTTATTCCGATGGAGGTTCTCGTAGTCGGATAAAATGTCGTTCGGAATCTGGTCACAGATTTCCTCTCGCTCTTCGGCCAGTTCGTCCCGTTTCTGTTCCAGCTCCTCCATGCGTTCGTCACACTGTTCCCGGAAAGATTCAAGTTTCGACTCCTCCTCTTCAAGCTCCCGTTCAAGCTCGTTAATCGTTTCCTCACACGCCTCGTGCCGTTCCATAAGCTCCAGGGCCTGTTCCTCAGCCTGTTCTTCGTTCGTTTCGACGTGGCCGATTTCCTCCTGGATGCCGGCGTACTGCTTGTTCGTATCCGCGTCAAGCAGTTTGTTCTTGAGTTCCGCCTTCTCCTCCCGAAGTTCTTCGAGTTTCAGGTTTTTTCGGTCCAGCTTTTTCTGAAGCTGTTTCGCCTCCTCCTTTTTCTCCTCAATTTTACGTTCAAGGTCGTCGAGCTTCTGAGAACGTTCCTCGATCTGATCGGGGATTTCATCGATTTTTTTCTTCAGGCGATCGAACGTCAGGTCGAGGTCCTGAAGCTCGATCAGTCGATCCATTACCTCCTGCATCTGATTGAAACCTCTAACCTTAGCATAATTCTGGTTGTTGCGAAGTTCTCAGTACACTACCGGCGATGCACTGCTTTAAGAAACCCTTCCAGCTTTCGGCTCCGGATGGGTTTCTGAAGTTTTTCTACGGCTTTGGCCTCAATCTGCCGGACTCGCTCACGAGTCACTTTGAATATTCGTCCCACCTCCTCAAGGGTATAACTATATCCCGTACCGATGCCGTATCGGAGTTTGATGATTTCTCGTTCACGGAATGAAAGCATCTGAAGGACCTCCTTTACCTTCTCCTTCAATAGATCCTGTGAGGCAATGTTGGAGGGATTATCAATGCTCTCATCTTCGATGAAATCACCGAACTCGGAGTCTTCTCCTTCCCCGATGGGACGGTCGAGGGAGATTGGGTTCCGCGCGATCTCCATCACGCGTTTCGCTTCACTCTTGGAAATCCCGCATTCTTCGGCGATCTCGGGAACGGTCGGTTCGCGACCTTTTTCCTGCACCAGTTTTTTACTGATCCGGCGCAGGTTACTGATTGTTTCGATCATATGAACCGGGATTCGGATGGTACGGCCCTGATCGGCGATAGCACGGGTGATGGCCTGACGAATCCACCAGGTCGCATACGTACTGAATTTATACCCTCGGCGATACTCGTATTTTTCGACGGCTTTCATTAAACCGGTGTTTCCTTCCTGAATAAGATCGAGGAAGGAAATACCCCGATTCCGGTATTTTTTGGCAACGCTGACGACCAGTCTTAGATTGCCACTTGACAGCTGTTGCTTTGCGCTGTTGTACGCCTCAAGACGCTCCTGGAGCTCTTCTTTTCGTTCGTGAAGCTGAGCGGGCGTTTCACCGGCTTTGATCTGAACCTTGCGGTGTTCCCGTTTCAGCTTCTTAATCGGCTCCCGGTTGGCGCGGGTATCGTCGAGCTCCTCGAGTTCCTGCTCAATCTCATCGAGCTCCTCAACCAGGTCGAAGAACTCTTCAAGGATGGGTCGGATACGCTTGGTCTGAAGGTTCATTTCCTCGACCTTGATAACCCCTTCGTTCGACCGGTTTTCAATACGTTCCCGAATCTTTTCCTTTTCCTCCTCGTCCTCCGTATCCAGGTATTCTTCGAAATCCTCCCGGTTTGCTTCGATGATTTCCCCAAGTTCATCGATTACCTCCGGAATCTGTTCCATCACCTCCTCTTCCGTTATATCGAGGGAAGCAGTGGATTTAAGGGTGCGGTCAAATGCGAGTTCATCCTCATTCAGCTCCTCCAGTGTCTCCCTTGCCATTTCAAGGGCACGCGTGTTGGCAAGCAGGTGTTTTCGATACCGCTTACGGGTCAGCTCGATTTTCTTGGCAAGGTTGATCTCTTCCTCACGGCTAAGCAGAGGGATTTCCCCCATCTGTGTGAGGTACATCCGGACGGGGTCGTCGATCTGTTCCGTATCACTTACGGAGGGAAGCTCTGCTTCAATCTCCTCTTCGATGTCCTGTTGTTCCTCCGATTCCTCTGCGGGTATGGCTCCTTCCACGTCAGAATCGTCGTAGAGGCTTACCCCGGCTTCGTCCAGGATCATCAGTATGCGATCAAGTTTGTCTGGGGGGATCATCTCGTCCGGGAGCCGCTGGTTAATTTCGTTAAAGGTAAGGGATCCTTTGTCTATCCCTTCCTGAATCAGTTCGATAATCTCCGGCTCCAGTTCCTCCCAGTTTTCCAGGTCCGAGATATCGGAGCTGATCTCGTTTAGCAGCTCCTCAAACTGCTCCTCCTGAGAAGTGCTCTTCTTTTCTTTTGTTTTTTTGGCCATGGTTTGATGATATTTCGATGAAATGTACGAACAATGATATGTTATTGACTCGATCGTTGCAATGACGAAACACGGTCCAGTAAATCCCTGTACCGTTCCCGGTTTCCCTCCCGGTACGCCTTTTTCAGCTTTCGTTTTAACGAAGAAAGTTTATGCTTTCGGTTCCAGCTCCGGACGAATGAAATTTCATCCTGAATAAGCTGATCGAGTTGTTGATCTTCGAGTTGATCAATTTCGCGTGCCACGTCCAGAAGCATGTCACGTTTTTCGTCGTTTTCGATACCTGCCAGAAGCTGACCGAGCGTCAGGTGACTGTCCGACTCGGCGTCCCGTTCCTCGTACGTTACATAAAGTTCCCTGCACCTTTCCACCGGAATATCTTCGGGGGAAAGCTGTTCACGTATAGATTCGGCTCGTTCAGGAAAAAGTACGAGCACCCCGATAAGATGTCTGCAGGCGCGTTCAATGGCATTACGGGTCGGGGATTCCGTTGAGGCTTTCTTTTCCTGTTTTTTCCTGTTTCTCCTTCGACCGCCTTCCATGCGATTCAATGTACGGCGGACCGATGTCTCATCCACGTCGATCATTTCTGCGATGCGCTTGACAATCAGCTGTTTGCGCATCTCGTTGTCCACGCCCTGAACGGTCTCCAGAACCTCACGCGCAGCCGACTGTCGTCCATCGATCGTCGATAGATCGTTCGTTTCACGAGCGGATTGTATGCGATAGTTGATCAAATCCGGGGCATCCTCAACGACGTCGAGAAGCTGTTCGGTATCGCCATCAGCCAATATAGAACAGGGGTCTTCCCCTTCCGGTAAAATCCCCACCTGCACCGTGGTGTCCTCTTCAAAGAAAAGACGCAGGCTACGATCGGATGCTTCCCGTCCTGCCTCGTCCGAGTCAAACAGAAGTACGACTCGATCGGCTCGCTTCCGAAGGCGATTCACGTGATCATCACCGAGGGCTGTTCCGAGTGTGGCCGTAACATGCCTGAGATCGTGCTGATGAGCCATAAGCACATCCGTGTAACCTTCAGCAACCCAGATTCCGTTTTCCCGGATTTGCCCGGGGTCGCAACGCGACCAGCCATAGAGCAATTTCCGCTTTTTAAAAACGGGGTTCTCAGGAGAATTCAGGTACTTCGGGGTCTCCTCGTCCGCACCGGGAAGGCGACGTCCGCCGAACCCGACCACCCGTTCGCGTCGATCAAAGATGGGAAACATGAGGCGGTTTCGAAATCGGTCGTAATATCCGGTACTGTTCTCCGAGGTGCGAATTAGCCCTGCTTTTTCAAGTATAACGGGCGGAATGTCCTCGTCACGAGCCGTGTCCAAAAGCTGTTCCCAGTCGTCCGGGGCCAGGCCCAGATTCCAGTTTTCCGTGGTTTCACGGTTAATATTTCGTGATTTCAGGTACTCCCGGGCTTTTTTACCGTCCTCCGACGTCCAGAGCTTTTTCTGAAAAAAGTCCATTGCCCAACGGTTAACCCGATAAATTTTATCTTTGCGGTCTTTTTTTGACGTATCCGAAGAAGTTGACTGTGAGATCTGCACGTCCGCTCGATTCGCAAGCCGCTCAACGGCTTCCACGAACCCAATCCCGTCAATTTCCATTAGAAACTGTATGACGTTCCCTCCTTCTTTACAGCCGAAACAATAGAAGAACTGATCGGAAGGATTGACCGTGAACGACGGGGTGTTTTCGTTGTGAAACGGACATAGGGCCTTCAGGTTCTTTCCGGATTTCTTGAGGTCCACGTACTGATCCACGACATCCACGATGTCGTTTGCACGAATTACCTGCTGAATCTCCTGATCCGAAAACATGTCTCACGTCAATAACTGGATTGATGATCCGTCAGGACGTTTCTCTTCTCGGGAAGTCACCCGGGATTTATAGAGCTCCTGATACTCCCCTCCGACATGTGTAACAGACCCCAGAATTATAAAAATGGAATGGTCGGAAGGGAACTGAATTTTCTGTAAGGTCATATATAAGATAATAAGAAACCGGCTTGATTTCAATGTATTCGGGCACGCCTGTACGTCGAAATCCGAATGTCGGAACAAAGCGATGTCTGTAAATGATCCAACAAAAGCGATCATTCGTTTGAACAGCGATCCAGAGCGCCGGTCAAACCGCTGACACCGGGATGGACGAATCATCTTCCCGTTGTCCGGGTGAATGGATTTAATATGAACGTCGTGTCGGATATTATAAAATCGTGTATTCTTTTCTTTCTGAATGACACGCATGGCTGTTCCCTCAAGCGATACGACCCATCAATTGAGCAAATTTAAGGAAATCATCTTTGACTGTGATGGAGTGATCATCGACTCCATTAAATCCAAGACGGACACGGTGGTGGAGTTACTGTCCCCACTAACGGATGAAGAAGAACAACAAATCCGATCCTACCACCAGCACCGTCCGGGTATTCACCGTACGTCACTGTTCCGTCACTGTCGTGATCACATTCTCAATCAACCTGCCACCGAGGAAGAGATAAACACGTTGTGCAGTCAGTTCAATCAACGGGTCAGCTCGTTTATGCCGGAACTCCCTCTGGTGGATGGGCTGGAAGAATTCCTCCAGAACTTTCAGGACAAGTTTCGATATCACGTTGTGTCCGGCGCACCGCAGCAGGAGCTTGAAGACATTTTGCGCAAGCAGGGTATTGCACATTACTTTGACGTTATCAGTGGGTCTCCGCCGGAGAAACCGGAACGTGCAGCGTCTATCCTCGAAACATCAGCACATGGCGAGGGGGCTTTCCTCCTGATCGGTGATGCGCAGGAGGATCTGGAGGTGGCTCAGTACATCGGGGCTCCAATGGTTTTTCGACCGAGCACGGACAAGATCGAACTCGATTCACCGTCTATTTTACATCGAATCGACGACTTTCATCAGCTTGCTCAAATTCTAAAATAGCAAAAAAATGAAGACGAGGAATTCGTGATTCGTCACCGATTTATTCCACAACAATTTTTAAAGGTCTACGATGAGTGAGGAAGATCTACGGACAAAACTTCGTGACAACCAGCCGATCGTCGTCGAGGGGGATCGGACCAGACCGGCAAATCAGGAGACCATGGCGGAGGTTTCAGATCGAATGCCACATCTCGTCCCCGAACCGCTCGGGCTGGAACCCAGTTTTGGTTTCGGTGATCGGCTCGGTGTGGGGACGCCGGGCCATGCTGAAGCGCTGATGTCGGTTGGTGGTGATATCCAACCGATTTTCGCTCAGCAATCCATTCGTGAGATGACCCGGACCAACCGCACACCTGCGGAGGTCATGAGCGACGCACAGTTCGGAATACTGCACGCCGGCTACGAGGGTCGAACGGGGGCGGATGCCGACCATTTGAAAACGAAAGAAGACGTGGACCGTACTGTGGAGGCCGGCTTTACGTTTTTTACAATTGATCCGTCCGACCACGTGGACGAACAAGCGGATCAATACGACCAATCGACGCTTGAAGAAAAATTTCAGTCCGTAAGGGATCAGGTGGACTGGTATGGAACGTACGAAGGGTCCACGGTCGAACTGAACAACGGGACCCGTATCGAGTTCAGTCAGACGGATTGTCGTCGCTGTGCGGTGAAATACGGGCCCGCGTTAAATAAAGCAATCGAACTTGCCGGCCACATCGAAAAACGGCATACGGACCTGAATCGTTCGTACGAGATCGAACTCAGTGTGGATGAAACGGAGCAACCCACAACCCTGGTTGAACACTATATCGTAGCGGATCAGTGCCTGAAAGCGGACATGGAACTGGTCAGTCTCGCCCCCCGGTATATTGGCGAGTTCGAGAAAGGAGTGGATTACAAAGGAGATGTGGACCGGCTTGCTTCGTCACTGGAGGATCATGCAGCGATTGCTCGGCAGCTTGGGCCTTACAAATTAAGCCTTCATTCCGGTTCGGACAAACAGTCCATGTATCCCGCCTTTTCTCGTGCAACCCGGGGCATGTTTCACGTCAAGACGGCCGGAACCAGTTACCTGGAGGCACTGCGCGTGGTGGCCAAACACGATCCCTCGCTGTTTCGTGAAATGATTGACTACTCAAGGGACTGTTACCTCGAGGACAAAAAAACGTATCACGTCAGTGCGACGCTGGACGGGGTGCCCGAACCGGAGGAAATCGAGGACGATCTCGAACTGGAAAAAGTATACCTGGAACGGTGGGAGGACGTTGATTCGAATCGTGGGTTCCAGAACCCCGGTCGACAGATTCTGCATTGCACGTACGGGTCTATCCTGACCCACGACGCGTACGGCCCCCAGTTGCAGGATCTGCTTCGGACCCATCTCGATACATACACCACGGTTCTGAAGCGACACTTTCAGAAACACCTTGAACCCCTGAAGACGGGCCTCTGAAGCCTAAAAACGGGGTATTTCTGTCGAAAACGGATGAACGACGTAATTAGTCTTGCATAGACTGGACCGGCTGGAAAACTGAACCAATACGGGGTAATCAAGGGCCATCGATACGTATCTGTTCCTAAATTAACCTGCAAAGATGGATTGTCAGAACGGCACACGTTAAACCTATTTGGATGAAGATCGCAACGGAAACAGCACCGATTACGATTTTTTTTAGATCAGACAACCCGGTGCAATAAATATATCGATCATACTCAAATTCGTGATTACCTCTGATAAGATTATTGATAGACGTATGAGGGTGAATAGGGTGGGGGCAAATACTTAATAACCCTAATATCCGAGTAGAGACAGAATAATCCGCTTTTCGTGAGTCCAATTTTATCGAGAAAATTGTGGGGCTGGGCTCCTGATCTGCGGGGAACGCGCGAGAACTATGATTGGGTCCGGGTTGAAACAAATTCTTACAAAATCCTCAAATAGATTTGCCCACTCGTAGGTCTCCTGGATTTTGATATGCTGATACCCACTTCCCTTTGTCACGCTCACCGGCACTGTAATTAATCGATTCCGGAAACGGGCCGGTGTTAGTCCTGTCCAGTCCCGTCCTCGTTTGTTTCCCTTCCCCTCCTGGTTCTGTTTGGTTGAGGTCTTTTGTTTGCTCCCTCTTGCCGTGCAAATCAACCCCTTCACCAGATCAATCTAATCCTTCATCGTTACCCGATGGTGGCCAGCCGGTTCAGCGCCTATATCGGCAATACGCACCGCTTTAAGGACAACAAGCACATGCGCAGTTACTGTAAGATGGGCGTGGTGGAGCGAACAA
>CAYXQY010000106.1:0-12981 GCA_964466525.1 uncultured Planctomycetia bacterium | reverse complement strand
ATCCATATTGCGTTGAGTCAATGATAAACGCGCCATGGCCTCCAGCAATGCTCTGAGTCGTGTCGATCACGACAGGCATTCCGGCAACTCGACCAACCTCACCACTCGCAACAACCTCGTCACCACTCTCGGTGGCTCGATTGAAGTTGCTGTCAGTGAGAAGGTCAGTGTAACCATCGACATCGACAATCATCAGATCAGGCGCGTAGTCGTCTTCTCGGAGCGCCTTCATACCCTCAATGATGTCGCTGAAGGAAAGAATGCTGTCACTATCACCAATAGTGTTATTATTACTATCAGTGGTCTGTAGATTGTTGTTGAGTTGATTGTAAGCCTCAGTGTTAAGGCGCTCGGCCATCTCTCGGCCAAGATCCTCGACCTCACGTGCCTTCATCTCAATGATACCGTCGTCCATCGCCTCCATGCTGAGAGTGATCTCTCCCATGAACTTGTCGAATTCTACACGCTTCTCAGAGACAGTGCTCTGATGACGAGGTGGCTCCTCGCCCTCTCCGACAATCTGGGGTTGACCCATGTTGTCATCTTCGACATAGAACGTGTAAGCGTTCGAATTGATGTTAGTCGCCGTAATCTCGCGGAAGGCTCGGCGGTAGACAAGATTTTCTTCAACAACTTCTTCAACTGTCTCTCGGACAAAATCCTCAGTAATAACGTCTTTCGTAGTAAGTGCCATTTGTAGTACCTCTTAAAATTTTATCGAATGAGAACCTCGGCGTAGTAGTCGCCGCTATTTGCGGGATCCTCAACCGCATCAGTCAGAGCAACGTAATTAGCCATTTCAGAATCGGTAGCATTAGAGGTGTCGAAAACACCGTTAGTGGTGACACCTGCCTCAAGCGGATCGCCAGCATTGATACCAGACTCAACGTATGCCTTCACAGTGCCGGAAGTCTTGACAGTGGCTTCACGGTCCTGCTTGATAGTGCCGGGTTGGCCCTCACCAAAGTACTGATATGTGTACAGAACTCCGACGACTGCCTCACCTTCATTTGCTTTTGCAATGTTGCCCTGAGAATCGACGTGAACTGCATGACCCTCGTCGACATCATTGTCAGAGGTCGAAGAACCATTGCTCTGATCCTGATCGTGTGGAATACCGACATAATCACCATGTCGGCGCGTCTCGTCACCGTAATCTAGATCGTCAAAATCTGCCATTTTTATTCACCTCCAAAAACGTCCATCTTTTCTTTGAGTTGAGCCTGCATCTGCTCAACCTCAGCAGACAACTCCTCAGCAGAGTCGCTCTGCTCTTCCTCAAGGGAAGATTCGTCGGCATCCTGCGATCTGAAGTCCGCTGCCTCAGACGAGGCAAGCTCTTCAGCCACTTCACCGATCTCATCTTCGAACTTCTCACGAAGCTCGCTGATTTCGAACTTGTCGCACAGTTCCTCGGCACTGAATGCCTCGTACTGATCTGAAAGCTCGGCTGCATACACTCCTTTTACCTGTTCTGCCTCTTCCTGTAGTTCTTCGTAGCAATCGGACTCAAGAACAACTGGGTCCTCTTTCTCCGACAGTTCGGAGATCTGACTCTCGTCAACCTCGTCAAGAATTTCAGTCCGTTCTCGGAGGGCTTTGAGACTCTCCGACATCTGCTCAAACTGATCAGCCTTCTGTCGAAGCTCCTCAATTGCCTCTTCCTCAACCACTACAGGACTTTCCTTGTCTTCTAATTTTGCTTCAATAGTATCGTTCATTGTTTTGATCGATGTAACTCCTGAGCCCAAATTGCTCTCTCCCTTACTTCCGTACAGGAGGTCATCACTGGAGAGGACCCGAACTCCGCTCATTTCTTCCTCATCTTCTTCGTCCATGTGTTTGGCACCCTCAGACTGGGTGTCATCAGCCTTCTCTTCAAGCCAGTCTTGCAAGTCAGAGAAGGTATCAGACTTCTTGCCATCTTCATCAAGAAACATTTCCATAGCTTCTTGGGCAACGTCACTCATCACAACTTCAAGAAGCGTAGAAACTTCAGTATCTTGATTGACTCCAGACATGTTCAACAGATCTGGAACCATGTTTATTGTTTCTTCAATTACATTATCTGCCGCTTCTTCTACGGGCCAATCTCGGTCAAATTCTTCGTTTGCAGTATCGTTTACCCATTCCATAATTTGTTCTTCCATATCACTGTTAAGACCCTTGACAGCGGTGGCACCACGGCCACCCTTCACTGTTGATAGGGCATTTACATTTAGATTACCGTTAGGTTCGACAACAGGTAGTGCCAGATCAGTAAAGTTTTCTGGCGGGAAACCAGTAGAAGAAATGAGGAAATGGTCATCAATCTCGGATAGATCGTCAGTATCAAAATCCTCCATATCTGGGCGCGACCAACTTTTTTCAGTGGTACCACTCCAGTCAGGAACATGCATTTCCCAATCCTGTAATTCTTCAGCCATTTCTTCTATTTCATCCATTTTATCTTTTGCCCAATCGACACCCTCATCTCCACCCCAGGCTTTCCACATCATCCAGCCACAATCGGATCGGCCTTCATCTGAGTCCATATCGGAGTTTTGGCGATGTCGATTAAATGCTGACATTTTGCCAACCTCCTTTGCGGTAAGGGCTTCGCCGTTAGATAACTGTTTAGCCCTCTTCCAACCGACATCAGTACCGCAATCGTTTGGATTACCTGTATCCTCTCTGGCATCAAGTGCTATCTGAGCATTTTCTTTTGCGGCCTCAGGATAGTCATCAAATTTCCTCTCCTGAAGCTCGGCTGAGTCTTCATCTTCGGCATCGATGAAGCGCCAGATTTCACCCTCCCGGGAATTGTCTCGCTTTTGTTTTGATGTATGTTTTTCTTCCTCTCCCTCTCCACGAAGGTTCTCTTCTGACAACCAATCTTTGAGATCAGCTATAGTCGAATTTTTGTCATTATTTTTCAAAAACAGTTTCAAAATTTCGCCGATCTCGTTATCGATAGCATCATGGGAGGGAGGAGCATCCTCAACAGGACTATCTTTTGTGGTTGTGGCATTCTCCTCCATCAAACGCATCATGAGTTTCATGATGGTTGTCATATCCATGTCACCGATCTCTGTCTCATCAGTGATGGATTCACCACTTTTGGGATGACCATCCCATCTGTCGAGACCCTGAACAGGCTTCTGCTCAGTTTCATCCAGTTTGTCGCCCGAGCGCGTGAAACGCCTCACTGTGGCAACCATCTGATTACTCTCTTGATCAATAGAGACAATTTGCCCGAAGCGAGGATCATTATCGACACCACGATATTTAACCCAGTCGCCTCGTTCGATTGCCTCGGCCTCTTCGCTCATGTCCATAATTTCCCAGACACCATCGACAACCTTATCACGAATATCTTTTTTTCTCTCCCACCACTTGCTGCCATCTTCTGCCATTACATGTACATGACTGCCATCAATGTCAGCAACTTCGATAACTGTATCATTAATCAAACTTTTGAACTCAGTGCCGACACGAATGGTGTGAGAAAGTTCTACAGGAGAATCTGAAACATCAGAGGGCTCATCTACTCCTTTCAGGGATCGCTCATAATGTCCGACTAAGCCATCCTTTACTGGATGCCATTCTCCATCTCTCTTTTTATATAATTTAATTCCGTAAAGAATATCTCCTTCTTTTGGAGTAAAATTGGGCTCTCCTCTGAAGTCAGGCAGATCATCGCCCTCCATATAACTACCACTTATTTTACCAATTTCGGTGGAGTTCTGTGAATCCCACTCAACCCAGTCGCCTTGGCTGAACTTCGGCTCAGGGTCGGCCATTTCATCGGCCGATCTGTCGAACGGAATCAGGTCAGTGAAACCTGCGGTGATAGTGAAGCCAGTCGACTCCAGATTGCCATCACTTTTTTTATGGATTTCCACCATTGCGATGTTTTTCTCTTCATCGATGTGGACGATTTTGCCAAACATCTCAGGGTTAACTTGCCATCTAACAAGTTGGCCCTCCTTCCAGTCAGGAGCATTAATAGAATCGTCCGGATTATTGCCGTGTTCTCTCAAAGCAGTCTGAAGATTGTCAATCATCTCAGATACTCCATCTTCGTCTTCGGCAATTTTGTTCATTTGATCAATAAAAACATCATGATCTTCTCCTGGCATGTACCACGTTTCACCATCTAGTTGATGGGTATGAGATTCAGAAATGTCAAGCATTTCGGCAACTTCTTCAGCTTTTTCCTGAGTAGGGTAGAGAAGTTGAACATCTTCTGGTTTTGGAATTTGAGGAGATGAAGCATTTTCTTCCTCATCTTCATCATCTTCATCCTTTGTGGGACCAATATCCTCCTCGTCGACATCCCATTCAGTCAGTTTGTCGACATCTACCATTTTAGTTTCTTCAGTCGATCTCCACTGACCATCCCGTTTTTCATAGACATCGACTTCGATCTCACCATCTTCGACAAGGCTAATCGTAATACCACGATTGTCGTCCCACTTGACCCACATTCCGGGCTCAATCTCTTGAAGCTCTTCTAATCCTTTAGTGAAAGAAGCAAGTTCCTCTGCCGAAAGCTCGTCGTGTGAGCCCATCTGCAGAGTGTTGGAAGGGGATGCGCCGGTCGGCACAATAGAAAGATTATCGAACTGAATATTTTCGACTATTTTGGCCTCACTTTCTTTGTCTTCTTCAAGTTGGTCGACATCTTCGTGGAATCCTCGAATGCTGACCTCCAACGAACCATTTTGGATTTTTTCGGCCCACTCTTCATCGTATAATTCGGCCTCATAAATGACGCCGGTTCCTTCTTTGAAGCCGGATTTTGTTACTCTGCCGACGACACCAGAAGCATTATTCTGGTGATAGACGACGAGATTCGTTCCTTGAAGTGTGTCTGCCGATCGCCGGAGTTCGTCTGCTGGCCACTTCTTTCGAACACCGGATTTGCCCACAGTGATATCATCTGCGCCGAGAGCAACACCATGTACGACGAATGGCGGCCCATCGGCTAATTCAGATAGATATGTCTGATTAGAAGATGTGGACTGAGTAAAACTTTTGACAGACATAAAGTTGTAAAACTCTTGTTCGTTTTAATACTATATGCGTCGATTATTTAAATGGTCACAGGAATAATTCTTTTTCTGACCAGTTTATTTCTATTGCTGCATCCTTTTTTCCTCCAGTAAGATTGAAAATAATATCAGTGCCATCATCTACGATCATCGGAGGGAATTTTTTCTGTCCCCAGTTACCGGATTCTACTGGTACCGGAATTAGTAATCGTGGATTATCCGACTGTAGGCAAGGGACAGGCCAAAATTACGCCTTGGAAGATGGGACCTCTGGAGGAATTGAAGTAATTCTTCTAAGTTCTGTCGTCGAAAGAGGAAGCCCCGTCCTTTAGGTTGGGGTAGTTCACATAAATATTCTGCTTTGTGTACAAGGTTTTTATATGATTTGCTAGATATTGAAGGTCTGGAAAGAAAGAAGAACAAGACCGGAGAAAATTAGGAGACTCTATGATACTCTATATCTCCTTCACGAATCTCGTGGGTGGTCGTGTTATCAGCTTTTACTGCGTACTGAATGGCAAAGTCCTTTGATGCAGACAGAGAAAGAACCTTACTTCCACTATATGTGTGGACTATATTGACCCCTTGCTCATTGCCTGTCGTTCCAGTTGCCCCTTTGTTCACCCCGACAGTAGTTCCATCAGTCTTATTTCTCAGACGAAACTCGACACCATCTTGATTACCTTCGAAGAAGGCTACATTCCACTCTATTCTGTAATCGTTTGTTCCAGAGGGTGTAGGAGTAGTCATAGTCAGATAATCCGAGAATGTAGATGATCCCCCTGAAGTGCTTTGAGCAGTCTCGCTATGGGCATTAGTATAATCTTGACCAAATACTGAATTTTCACGTTCGACAACTCCACTGCTATTTATAACAGTATCTGATCCCGTCTCTAATGTATTCCCACCAAGATCGAAATCGCCAGTCATTGCACGACGACCGTCTTTATGGATATATTGTGTGTGGTCGTCGTCACCGAGGCCAGAAAGATTCGCGTGATCGTTTACACCTGTCGTACCAGAGCGAAGTTGTCCGACAAATGGTCGCTCATCCGTGGTAGAACCAATAGATGTTCCACTCTCTTGGACGACAACTCCGGTACTTTGTAGTGCGAAACGCGTCAAATCATCGAACACATTAGGGACAGCCCCATCCTCTGCTGCCTCTTGGGAGTTGAACACCTGCTGACCATACACGACGTGATATTCTGGCCCCTCGCTTGTCGGAGCGACGAACACTGTGTCCTTCTTCCAATCGTTGTTAGATGTTATAGTAGCAAGCGTTCCAGAGCCATCGTCATAGTTACTCGTATCGATTTCTGTCTGGTTCTCGTCTACGTTCCATCCACCAGAACCGTCACGATACCAGTAATTGAACGTTATATCGTTATTTGCTGTAACCTCTTTTCGCTCGTCCAGTATGTAGAACGTTCCAGAACTAACATCGAGACTTAACGCTGTTGCGCTACCCTGTGATGCGAGTACACCACTGACAGCAATTGGGCCGATAGCATCTCGTGCGTAGATGTTGTCACGCTCATTTTTATCTCCAAGTTGTATATTATGCTCTGACAGGAATATGATACTGTCAGAATCAGTTTGAACGTCACCAAGAATGATATTTCCAGTAAAGTCTGGGTCTGTGGATGACGTTTGTACGTCGCCATTGCTATCCACATACACACTCAGGTTTACATCAGCCGATAGTGATACAACAGTCTCACTCCAATTAACCGGTATTACCTCACCAGCATCTTCGACAAACCCCGACCCGGCTGCAACTGTTATTTCTAATGCCCCAGTTTCCGTAATTTCTCCACCGGACAGCCAACCTTTACGTAGCGATTCGGTAAGGGGCTGATCTGTCGAATTGAGTCTCGTCGTGTTCGCCGTACCGACGTTGTTAATATCGTTTGACCCAAGGTCAAGTGCCCCAGTCATAGCACGGCGGCCATCTGTATGAAGATACTGCGTATGATCGTCGTCACTAAGACCAGTCAGATTACCGTGGTCGTCAACACTGGTTGTCTGCGGCCCAAGTTGTCCGAGGAACGGTCGCTCATCGGTAAAGTCAGAAATGGACGTTGCGCCATCTTGAACGACAACACCAGTGCTACGAAGGCCATTTTCTCTGACAACTTGGTTTGCTATTGGCAGGTCTGAGTCCTTGGCTTTGTCTCGTGTAGATTGAGTAGATTGGGCGTAGAAGACGTGGTACTCTGCGTTGTCGTTACCGTTTTCTGAAACGTAGAGAACATCTTTCTTCCACTCATCGACTGGAATGTCTGCCAGCGTACCACTACCGTCGTCATACTTTTCTGTATTGATTTCTGTTTTCCCCTCTTGCTGTTTCCAACCGCCAGAGCCGTCTTGATACCAGTAGTTAAAAGTGACGTCGGTCTCCGCATTAACAGATGCCTCAAAGTCTGCTACGTAGTACGAACCACCAGTAACATCCATGGAGAGCCCTGAAGCACCTCCCTGAGAGGCAAGGACTCCATCAATACCGACAGGCCCAACAACGTCTTGAGCATACTGATGGCGTTTTTCACTGTTGTCCCTGACTTCAGTTCTGTGCTCTCCCAAGAATACTATACTGTCGCCATCAGTAACAGTAGACCCAAGGATGACTACCTTGTCCAGATCGAGCGTTCCGAAATCCGCCAAACTGAGAGTT
Source organism: uncultured Planctomycetia bacterium (assembly GCA_964466525.1). GTDB lineage: Bacteria > Planctomycetota > MHYJ01 > CAYXQY01 > CAYXQY01 > CAYXQY01. The sequence continues at coordinate 5,268 of CAYXQY010000106.1, read as the reverse complement.
CCAGTGTCGTCTATATATACGTTCTTCTCAGCATTTGTTGGCACTGTTATCGTCTGAGCATTCCAGTTTATTTTGACTGATAATTCGTTATTGTTTTTGATGAAGCCAACACCAGATTCTACATCTAACTCTCTGGCATTTGTGCCTTTACTCAATACACCACCAGACAGCAATCCTGTGAGCATCGATTCGTTGAGGGGCATTTGATTGGAAGTGGCGCGAAAGAGATTCGAAATGGTATTATCCCCCATATCCAGATTGCCGGACATGGCGCGAGATCCGTCTACAAGCAAATACTGCGTGTGATCATCAGCACCAAGACCAGAGAGATCTGAATGAGGTGCTCCTGTTACAAGGAGGTCTCCTGACTGGTTCCTGTTAATATATGTAGTAGTATCATTTACAACGTCAGTTATCTCAAAACGGTCGTCAGTCTCGTCATACGACATCGAAAAGATGGTATTGCCAGTACTACTCAGGAAGGTTATAGACTCCTGTTCCTCTACTTTCTGATCTCCATCAAGCCATTTCATATCATACTCACCTCAAAAGCCGAATCTGCTTCGAGAAATAGATCTCCCTGAATTTCAAACTCTTGTGAGACTACCATACTCTCATCTTCTCTAATTCTTACTCTCTCACCTTGTTCGATCGTTCTGGAGACAGTCGATTTTGAAGCAGCTTCTATTTGATCAGCTTCTACAAGAAACGGCACACCTTCAGCCAATTTCGCGGATTTTGTTTTTCTTGCCATAATTATGATAACTCAATGAATGATTCGAGTACTATTCTATAATTTGCCGATGAGTTCTTAATATTTTCTACTATAACCTGGAATTGAGATCCTGGTGCTGGGTCGATCCAAGACCGAACTTGAGTTTTCTCAACTTCATCGTAAAACATGAAATCAGACACTTTGCTCTTGAATATATTTTGAGTTAGTTTATATTCTTGCGGTTTATTTCCAGTCGTCCCATCGTCAATTAGAAGCACAACCGTATCAGAAAGAGATGTATTAACTGTCAGTGTCTCCGTTGAACCAGAAGTTATAGTTCCATTAAATGTAGCAGTGTCTTCCGATCCACGAGTAATATCAGCTATATCGACAGAAAGTTCTCCATCTGCATTTATATCTAACGTATTTGAAGAGTCATCGTCAATCAGAGCAACATATTCAACAGATCCAGCCATATCTTAGTCCTGTTCCTTAATTTCCTGAATATCTTCTTTAAGATCCTGAAGCATAGCAACCATTAACTCTTCGAAATTTCCTTTGTCTAGAGTGACAGTTTCCTCTTCATCAAGATCATCTTCGATCCGTTCAGTTACAGTGTCTTCAGTCATTTATTTACTCCTCTGTGTGTTCAAACGTTACATTAATAGCTGCAGACTGACCGACACCTGACTTGTTGTTGTTCGTTGCAACGACTCTAAATTCTTCACCGGCTCCAGTGTTAGCTTGAGCAAACAGTGAAGCATTTAGCGTCTCTGGCTGAAACTCCGATGTCTCGCCTGCTTCTCCGTGAATAACAGCAACTGTCGTTGCAGTAGTTCCGTTATAGGTCTGTACTTCTGCCTTGTATGGAACTTCTGCTGAGGCAGTTACTTGACGGATCTCAGCGGTTGTTGAGCTGCTGATCGCAAAATTGAGTGTTTCAGAGGTTTGTCCACTAATAGACGAAGTTTGCTGATAGTCTGCAACTGGTGTTCCTGAACCACCACCAACATCAGTTACAGGAACAGGATTACTGTTATCAACGTCGGTATCGCCAACTTGAATGTTAGCATTAGCGTTAAGGTTATCGTGACTAGCCTGCTCGACGATAGAGTTAAAGCTACCGTCATCGGTTACTGTCACTGAACCCAATGTCTGTGAATTGATATCTACGTCAACCTCAGAAGCGCTCACGTCGAGTGGATTATTAGAGTCTACGAGGAACGAATCAGTTCCTACAGATGCAAGAGCATCTTCCAAGTCGTCAATCTTCTGTGCAATGTCAACGCCACTTTGAGCAGTTCCACCGACTTGATTGAGGTTGGAATCAATATTAGCAAGTGTCTGAGAGTTGATGTCTACATCTACTTCTGCTGCACTCACGTCGAACGGTTCAGCACTTGCTGAAGTAACGTCTACGTTAAGTTGTCCAGATGCGTCTACAGCGACCTGATTAGTCGCTGTGTCGCCTACAATTTTCGATACTACTGCACCATCATCTTCGGTTCGTACGGAAGTTGGATCTTGACTCATTTATAAGTACCTCAAGTTAATTTTTGTTAAGTTCTTCTTCGTGCTTTGCTATCTCTTCTTCCCACTGCTTCATCTGCTTCTTTTTATTTTTAATCGTTTGTTTCGATGCCAAGATATCCTTCTTGGCCCGCATGATATTTCGCTGCAGTTCAGCGATCTTTGCTTGTAAATCGGCTTCTCTTACTTCCTCGTCAGAAACGTCTTCAATATCTGTCATAGTTGTATCATTACCATTCCAGTATAATCGGATGAATCCAGTCCAACATTTTCGACTTCAAGTGTCACGTTATCAGATGACGATACTTGAATAGGGTTCGGGAACATGTAGTCTGCATTCGGATTAGATTGGTTCGTTAGTTGAACGACCTGTTCAGTTCCATTAATTTTCAGTGTGAACCTCCCATCAGACGATCCATTTCCGGAAATGCCGGAAACTGCTTCGCCATCATTTGGAGCATAATTTATGATAGTTTCACTCGTGTTAGGTGCAACGCTTACAACTTGATTGAATTCAGATTTACCAAACGCTTCAGAACTGGTAATGGTACCGTCAATCGTGACAGCATCGGCATTCTCCAAAGCAGCGAGTAACTGCTTATACTGCTCAATGTCGACAACATCATCTGGGAATTGGTCACGTTGTACCATCTAAACATTATATTTTTATTATTTGTATTTCAATACATCATTTTGAGTATCAACCGAAGCCTTTGACCGAAAGTTTTAAGTACCTGTAGTTCTATAATTAGGACAGGGCCTGTGAAGCCCAGAGGGTTATACCTGTTTGATGATTCCAGTGTATAATATATAAACAGAGTGTTGTAATAATATATTAACACACTGAGGGCGGCATCAACAGAAAGTTATCGTGATATCAAGAGATCTGTCCATACGATTCAACAGTTATTCTGTATGCGGCATCTGAAGAAGATTGATTGTTGAATTCTAACTGCATCTTGTTACCCCAGGCATTCACATCATGTGAGTATGCAGTGCTACCAGTTACTTCATCGTACAACTGATAGTCATCCAGGTCGATAGAGTATGCTCTAACAGTCATGTCATACGTTGCAGGCTGACCATCGGTGGACCCATTGTCAACCAATACAACGAGTTCCTCTGCTCTGGGTGCATCGATGTTGATAACCTCATTGGTGCCAGTTGTAATGGTACCATCAAACGTCTGTGTATCAATTCGTTCTCTGCTCATTTTTAATAGTATTTTAGAATAGTATTCTGCCCTAAATGTTACAGTAGAGATTCTCTAGAAGCGATTTCGCCATTTTTCTGTCCCTAATACCTCATCCTTTAAAGCTGAGACAAATCGCTTTGCGCCATTTGGCCCAAACTCTCTAACCATTCTGGCGAAACAGGTGCGCCAAGTCCCTCCTAAACTCGCCCAAGCTTGCAACACACTCTTACGAGTCCATCCATTTGGCATGCTGGCAAAGCCGACCTCAGGATCATCGACTCCTCTAATATTTAGAAGTTCGTCCGATGAACTGTCTACCCTTCTCATCTCTTTTTTGGCCTTCTCCAATTCGGCCATCGATGAAGGGTCGTCGCAATAACTGTAAACTTCTGCCATCTCTGCCTCGTCGGCATCTTCTTCGATATCCTCAAACGATGTGATATCTTTGCCGTCAGCTTCGATAGTTGCATCTGACGATATTTCTTCGGTAGTCGCAGCAACACTGCCGCCCTCCATCAAGGCGACGACATACACCAAATTTTCAGAAGATGCTTCTATCTCCTCAGTCTCGTCCTCCCCAACAGGGAAATCAGTATTTTCATCGATTGTGGCAGCGATGACACCAGTGCCTTCGCCATCCACTGAAACGATGTCGCCAAGATTAAATTCACGATCCTCCAATTGCTCCAGGCTGATTTTTTTGAAATCTATCGACAGTTCATCAGACATGATTTAAAAATTTATACTGCGTTGTAAGTCAGCGAGATAACGGCTTCTTCAATACTACCACCATTGTTTCGAGCAATAACGACATCACCAGAGGTACTGTTTGCCCCTGAACCATCAGAGATATACATCATCTTCTCACCTTGTGCGAGTTCATCTGTGTCGGGATTAGCTCGTTCTGCTCCAAACAAGTGTGCTACTTCGTGTATTCGAAGCTCATTACCGTTCTTCAAAAGACCAAGATTACCGTCAACATCCTCATAAAAGTCCCAATTATCGAATTGTTCTGCTACCGTTCCTTCGTCGTAGTAGTAATTACCATCAGCGTCTTTTGCCATGTTGTGTTACCTCACTTTAGTACTATATGCTTCGACTTCTTTTATTTATCGTAGATTGGTTGAAGTTGTGTCGTATCTTGGAAGTGATACGGCGGCGTTTCAGGAAGTGGGTCGAACCCTTGCCTCTCCTGACGGGCGCGAGATCGAAGCTCGTCGGCAACATCATCGACCTCTGAGAAGAGTATTTGTACTCCATGGAGGCTCTCAGATACTGGCGTTGTCGCATCAGGGTTGTGGACCTTTATTCCAACAATATCATCATTTTCCTTGAATAGGCGCATTTTAGTTGATTCAATAGCACTCTTAGATTCCATCTGCTCAATCAAATTTGCCCTCTGTCGAAGGCTCTCATCATTGTAATCATTTTTAACACGGTCTCTCACAATATCCCAAGAATCACCGCTCACGACGCCTCGGCGAACTTGGATTCTCATCTGTCGAAGCATTTCCTCGGCGGCATCCCTGACAGCATTTTCGACACTCTGTGAATAGAATCTAATATTCTTTTGAGTTGTTGTCGGGTTTTGTGCGAACTCGTCTATCACTCCGCTGACTTCAGCCGTTAGTTGCTCACGCGAAGCTTCAGATATTTTCTCTTCCCTAATTATTGTATTCAATTGTTTGTTGGCAATATTCTCAAACTCGGCTGCCGCGAACACTGGTGTGTCACCAAACCTCTTTTCAACTGAGTCGAGTGTTCTATCTCTCACCTTTCTAAAGATGCTGAATGTCGATTGAGAGATCAACGATTCTTTATTCTGCAA